>CALDOC010000596.1 GCA_937914675.1 uncultured Sulfurimonas sp. | reverse complement strand
ATAGGCATAGAAAAATCCCCGTAAGCGATACAAATATTTTAATAATGAATTCAACGATTGATGGAAAGTATGATTATATTGCGAATACAGATTGTATTGATAAAATATATCCACAAATTCAAGATAATTTATCTGCTTCAACTATTCTAAATCCGTTTGAGAATGTAAATAGTCTCCCTTTTTTTGAAAACAATATTATAAACGCCAACTTGAAAAATTATACTGAATTTTATAAGACTCCTTACAATGAAAGTTGCTTAACTCAATGGAGAAAAAGCAAGGAAAAAAATGTGTTTTGCTATGATGTTGACGAAAATAAGCTCAAAGGTTATTTCTATGATGTTGAGAAAAAAAAGAGCTATGTAGTAGAAAGTGTAAAAATGCAAATAAGTGAAGTGATAGACACTAGGTTTAATTTCATTCATAGTGAAAATTTTAATGAAATAATTGAGGACATAAGAAGTCGACTCAATGTAAGTAAAGATACATTCACAAAAGAGTATATGCAAGTGGAACACTACAAGAAAGAAGGGTTTAATTTTTCTGAAGTTTTTGGTATAATTTAGCCAATATTACGCGGGCTTTCATCTTAAGTGCTGTAACTTTTGAGCGAGGGTTGACGAAATAAGCGCTAAATAAAAAGATTAAATAGTGATGATTTTTTTGCTTCTTAAAATCCATACGGCTGCGATACCGATTACAATGCCGACGCTATCCGCAAAAACGTCAAGCGTTGAAAAATCGCTTCTTCCCGTCAAGTCCTGGACAATCTCTATCTGTAGTCCAAACGCGATTAAGTACATACTTTTCACAGTTAGACTAAGATTGCCGTAGGAAAAAGAGAGTAATCCGTATAGTACGAAAAAAGCGAAAAAATGATTCGCTTTGTCCCAAACGCTTTCTACTAGTTTGATGTGAACAGTTGTCGTCGTCGCCAAAAACTCTATCGTTAGCAAACATATTAGCAGATAAATTTTAAAACTATTTTCGTTAAATAGCATTTGTTTCATGCATCGCCTCATTTATTTTATGTGTAACTTCCTCATTCCAAAGTAGTTCTTTATGCGTCAAATCGTCGAATTCTTTATAGTAAACTAAATTTTTTACGCTTTTTTTCAGCTCTCTAGAATTTTGAATATATGTCGTTTCGTCACTTTTACTGACAAATAGATAAGTGGCGGTTTCAATGTTTTGTACGTATTGCGACGTTCTGAATTTGTATCTCAATATCTTCGAGTAGTTAATCAGAGGGAAAAAAGCTTTACCTTGCAACTTAGATTTTGCCAGCGAAGCGATGGAATCAAACGCTCCAATTAAAAAAAGCGCTTTTGCTTTGTGTTTCGTCGCCACGTAAGAAGCTATGTTTGAGCCTAAAGAAAAGCCCAACAGATAAAAATCTCCGTAATTCTTCTGAACCAACTCCGCAATTTTAAGCCCATCGCTCAGTAAATTTTTTTCATTCGCCCTACCCTCGCTTCGTCCATAAGAGCGGTAATTAAAAGCGATTACCCTTACGTCTAGATAAGCGTGGGAGAGTTTTTTTATAATTCCGACGCAATCATGGCTTCGTCCCACAAAAACGAGAAGAGTCGAAGAACTGTTTTTTGGCTCGTAAACGACGCCCTCAAGCTCCACTCCGTCATCAGTTTGTACGCTAAGAATCTCGCACTCGTCGCAAATCTCTTCATCGCGACGAAAGGTTGGAGAAAAAATCATAAAATACTGCAACTGGTAAAAAGCGAATATAAAAATTAAAATTGTAAACGCCAAAAAAGCTATATATATCATGAGCCGAATTATAGTATACTTCCATCAATAATTATAGGATTTTAAATGCAAGTATTCGGAAAATATTCAACAAACTTTGATATGGACTACCTCGTAGAACATTATATCTACATGAACGAGAACGAAGATGAAAAAATTACGGTAGACGATGTAAACAATATGCTCAAAAATAAGCGTAAAACGGTAGCGGGAACCATATTTTTATTTAATCCTGAAAGTAGTCCAATTGGCTACAAAATGAGCCGTTTTCTAAAAGCGGACGGCTTCGACAAATATGACGAAATTGTGGCTATCAATGAAACCCCGCAAGCTTACGTACTAAACGCGGGGCTAAAACAACACTATAAAGGCAAGTTGGTTGAGATAAAATATCTTTTCAACTACAACAGAGAAAATATCGAACCAACGCCGATTATGGAAGAGTTTGACGCCGATTTGGATAAATTCACTTCGGGGCAGCTCACTCGTTATGACAAGAAACTCAACTACGTAAATTTATCCGACCTTCGATTTAGTGGCAAGTTTGTATTTTTTGGCATGGGACACAAGTACGATAGACATCATAAAGCGATAATCGCGTACGCCAGAGGATTGGCCGCGCATGTTCACAAACTAGACAAGACGGTAGTTTTTATGTATGATAAGAATTATAGCCTTGAGGAGAGCGTTGAGAGAGCGTATTTCTTATCGCCGTTCGCTACGGGAAAAGCTAGAGAGCTTAGAGGCAATGGATTTAAAGCGATTTTTAAAACAAATCCTCCCGAAGTTTGTAAACTATAGTTTATTCTCTTTTGGAGGATTCAAACTCGCCGTATCCTTTTTTAGATTGTACTTTTTTAGATAAAATCTGGACGCTCTGAGTGATGTCTCCCTCCGCGATATGATAATGTTCATGCAGTTTTTCTAACGACTCGTCTATCTTTTGAGATAAAAAATCACCTAAAGAGTTTATCTGATTTTTCATAATCTCGATTTTTTCATCTTTTGAAGTAGCCATCTCGGTAGAGATTAAACTTAACTTCATTTGAGACTTGTTGTAGTCTGATTTCATCATTTCTATGTCCGTTATCAAACTTCTTACATCCATTTGAACGTCATGAAGTCCGCTGTTTTGTTTCTGCATTTCATCCATTTTTTTGGACGAGAGTATCATCTGTTTCATGATAAGCTCACTTTTATTTCTTATGCCATCCAATCTGTTGTCGCTCTCTTCAAGCGACGTCTCCACTGCTTCCGCATGAGATTTAAGGTTTATTATTTGATTCTCAAATGATTTCGTGACACCTGAGAGTTGTTCTAAAGTATGCTTTATTATTGATTTAGCTATCTCATCCGATATGTTTTTCATACCATTTAGTTTAGTTCTCAACTCTTCAATTTCACTAGAAACGTCAACTCTATCGTTAGCTTCTTTGTTTAAAATAATTTTTATTTGATTGTAATGATCTTGTTCCGCGACTCTTAAAATATCTATATGTTTATGCACCATATTATCGAGTTCTGGCAATTGTTCATCCGTAAAATAGTCAAAACTTTTAGACACTTCTTTATGCCAAGATTCCATATCGTCAAATTTTACATAAAATTTTTCTTGATTAACTTTTATGGATTCAAGCGCTTTTATGTCGTCTTTAAACTTTTTTCTCACCTCTTCTTGCACTCTTTTGTCTTCTTGTTGAGACGCCTCGACTCTATTTTGCAACTCTGACATAAAGTCTTTAAGATCGGTTATCTCACTCACTAAGACTCTTAAAAAATCATCTTGAGCTCTCGAGTTTTCCGATTGTTGCGTTTGATGGAGTATGTTCATCACTATATAGAGCAAAAGCGCTACGAGCATCGGAAAAAACGATTCTCTTAGAAGTAAGATGGTATCCGTTGTATTGGGATTTATAATAAAATGCACTACGGAGCTTATTGCGCCTATCCCTATCATAAGTGGCGCGTAGTTGATTTTATTTGGTAGTTTTAAAATCGAAATTTGTCGTAAAAACAAAATTGCCATAAATGCAAAAGCCAATATTAAATCATTTGCGTACATAATAAATCCTTAATTATACATATTCACATCAGGATATTCTATCATAAAAATTTATAAAACTATGCTTAAAACCTCTTTCGGATGCTTTATGACGACCTCATGCGTAGCGTGCGGAGAAAAACCCCAAGTGGCGAAAATGGACTTTATGCTCGCGCTCGACGCGCTTTGCATGTCTTTGGAGTTGTCGCCTATCATCCAAGCGCTATCTTTGTCTTTGTCGTAACTGTAAAATCGAAGTATCTCAAAAAGCATTTGCGGGTCCGGTTTTGAAGCGCTCACTTTGTCCGCGCCTATGATGACGTCAAAAAGTTCCGCAACGCCCAAGTGAGTCAACATGATACGCGCGAATTGCGTTGGCGCGTTTGTGGCGACCGAAAGCTTCACTGCCTCTCTTTTAAGCGTTTCGAGCATCTCTTTTATTCCATCGTAAAGATATGGATTTTGAGTGCATTGCGTTTTGTAATGCTCTTCAAATAAAACGTAATCTCTCTTCTCATAAATTTGAGTGTCGTAAAAAAGTTTAGGCAAGTTTCTCACTTCCATGTTGATGGCTTCGACGATAAACGCCTCGCTTAGAGGAGCCAAAGCGTGGTTTATCTCTCTTACATGGTTTATGGATATGGTAATGTCTTTTTTAGAATCTATCAGCGTTCCATCCATGTCAAATATGGCTATTTTCATCTCTCTTGATTCACTTCATCTTCTCATATATTTCACAAAGGGCGTCCACGAACAACTCGCTGTCGTTGGGACAAGAGCAGACCCTATACTCTTTAAAACCCAACTCTTCCGCAATTTCTCTATACTCTATGTCAAGTTCGAAATTTGTTTCAGAGTTGTCTATGGTAAACGCTATGGGGAAAATAACCACTCCCCTATTTCGAACTGTTTTTAGTTTATCTTCCAAAGATGGTTTTAACCACGCGAGAGGTCCAACTTTTGATTGGTACGCCAAATGAACGTCATGAAAACCCATGTTTTCACTCTTCATCATCCCTTTTAAAATTTCGATGTGGCGTTTGACATGCTTTTCATACACGTCGCCGGCGTCGACTATCTTTTGAGGCAAACCATGCGCTGAAAAAATTATGTCAAAATCGTTGTAGTCGGACGAACCCATCTTCTCTTTTATTCTTTGCAAAATCGCTTTGTTGTAGCTTTCGTTTTGAAAAAAATGTTTTATCTCCACTAAAAGCGCGTCGCCACCCTTGTCATGATAACACTCTTCGAAATCTTCCAAAGAGGATTTCGTCGTCGTAGTCGAGTACTGAGGATAGAGAGGAATGAGGTATATTTTATCTATGTTTTCATCCTTCAGCTTTTCTATGACCTCGCATGCGAAAGGTGGAGTGTAACGCATCACAAAATCAACTATGAACTTGTCTCCAAGTCGCGCTTGGAGTTTCGCCACGAGGTTTTTTGTATGCCCCACTATTGGCGACTTGCCACCAAGCTGACGATATATCTCTTGCGAACTCTCCGCTCGATTAAATACAATCAAACCGCCAACCATTTTTCTCACCAAATCGCTTTTCATGGTAAGTATGTTCTTGTCCGCGAACATGTTTTTTAAAAACATCTCCACTTCATGCAGGTTGTTTGGTCCACCCATGTTTAACAGTATTATCGCTTCTTTAGCGTTTGACATTAAATTTCTCCGCGCTTTTAATCTTATCATGCAAATATTCAGGCGCGATATCCGCCCCATTTCCCCAAACCAATGTTTTATGAACTTGAAATTTTTTAAACTCATCCACCTGTTTTAATGGTTCAAAAAATGGATGTTTTTTTGACATGATGTAATCCTTTAAATCAACTATTTTTTCTAACCCGTCATTAAATAGAAGTTTCACCCTAAACTCGTTTATGTAATCCGCTTTTGTTATGTTTAATATCATTTTTTAATCTCCTAATCTAAAGGTGGAACTTTTTCAAAAACTTCATCATTTTGAATATGTCTTAATTGCTCATTGCTAGGATACGCTTTTGTTTCAATAATCATTTTAAAACTAGGAGCAAACATATCTTCCATTTCTGATTGATGATCTTCAAAATAATTTTCTTTACCTTCTACTGTAATACGATTAAAATCTCTTTTGGAAGCTATCCCGTCAAGATAAAATTGAGATACATAATGATGTTTTCTCTTCAAATCTTTTCCTTTTGTTTTCAACTTATATAAATAGCCAACCAAACGACGACCTGTTTAGTTTTCAGTAGAGTATGCTCTTTGTTCGCTTCTATAAAGAGGCTGTCACCCTTCTTTAATTTGTGAATTATACCATCCATTTCTAACTTTGCGCACCCCTGTAAAACGATGACCCACTCATCGACGTCTTGCCTAAAGGTTTGTGGCGTTTTAAGCGTGTTACTCACTATCCTCTTAACGCTGACATTCTTATGTTGAAGCATTGTTTTAAATTTTTCATCGTCTACATCAGGAAGATTGAAATCATAAATGTTTTCCATGATTCAATTATCTCATAATCTCAGGTTTAGGAGTGGAATTTTCATCATAACACTCTATTGCCGTTCCCCTTGCATTTTCTAAAATAGCCTTTTTGACTTCTGGATAATCTTTGAAAATTTGAATCCACATAGAAAAAAAGCCATTGCATGACCTGGCTGTTTGGCTAATCATGGCGTCATTTTCCGAAAGTTCTAAAAAGTCATTTAACGCTTCTTTCGCCTCTTGCCAAGATCTTTGTCTTGCCCACGCTCTGTCATCCGTCA
>CALDOC010000595.1 GCA_937914675.1 uncultured Sulfurimonas sp. | reverse complement strand
TACAAATACTTTTTTCACTTATTCTAGCCTAAATAAAGTTTATGTGTTGGGGCTTGTCCCCGCTTGGAGCGTCTAAATTGCGCTGACCTTTTTTATACGCGTCCAAGACTTCATTGGTTTTGTCTTGTAAACACAGCGTTTCACACATACTGCAAGCGTCAAAGTTGTCCGACGCCAAGAAATCCATAACTTCCCAGTATCTATCGCTTTTTAGTATATCTTTGAACCGTATTCCCGGTTGCGTTATGTTCGCAATGTGATACTGCTTAAATTTGTCGTTAAAGAAACTTCCACATGGCGCTATTAAACCCGTGCCCGACATTTGCAAGTGAAAAGGCGTTCCATGACATCTGCTGTAGTTCCTGACTCCTTTAGAAGTTATTTTGGACCATTTCGCTCGGACTAAATAACCCTCATCGCTATAACTCTCCGCTTCATGAAGCAAATCATAAAGATCTTCGTATTGATCATAATCAATGCCAAGAGTGCCCTCCGCGTCGTCGCTACAATGTTTTATCACTAAATAATCGGGTCGCAACTCTTTGCCAAGCTTTGCCAAAGGTATGATCTGATCCCCGTCTTTTGGCATAAGCACCATTTGCATGCCAATGGTCACGTCTAGGTTGAGCTCTTTTTTTATCTTCATCGCCATTTTGATGTTGTCGCAAGTTTCTTCGAATTTCTCCTCGGGAACGCCCATGATTTCACTGTATCTTTTTGCGTCGCCCGCGCTAAAGTTGAATCTTAGATACGTTAACGCGGGTAGTATCTTTCTTAAGACCTCTTCTGTTAGCGTGTTGCCATGGGTCGCTATCGCCATGTCAAGCCCCACGCTTTTTCCATACACGATAACGTCTTCATAAATTGGATTTGCGGTACTCTCTCCATCACTCACTAAGCTAATGGCTTTCACTCCGACTTCCGCGCAATCATCCATAAAATTTTTCATAATTTCAAAGGTGATTTTATGTGGCTTGTTTCGCTGTAAATTGGCATAACAAAATCCACAATTATATTGACAAGCTTGGGTCAACGCCATATCGATGGTGATGGGAACGATTCTATCCCCCCTCACCCACTCTTGAAGCCTGTCTTGATGCCACAATATTTTCGAACCGTCTAAGATTAACTCTGCCATTTTTTTTCCTTTATAAACATCTTAAATACGTAGGACCGTTATGCAAAAACATATCTCTAACGTCATTTTCTAGCGTCTCTTTCGTTGGCGCGAAAATTTTAAAGTTTTTAAACACTTCCATCATCGCCACGTCGTCGCTATCCATGCAGTGACTGCGCCCCAACTTCTCAAAGTAGTTATCGGCGCCAACGCCAATAAGTTTAACGTTCATCTTATGTTCATTCAAATCATATCGTATCTGCTCGTACGCTCTCATAACCAAAAATGGCGCTTGAGAATAAAAAATCGGTTTCAACCCCGCTAGATGCATGCCCGCGCTCATGCTCATAGTCGCTTGTTCGCAAATGCCCGTATTGAACGTTCTCTCTTTGTGATTATTGAAAAAATCATCCAAAACGGCAAAACCCATATCTCCAACCAGTAAAGTCATTGTTTCATCGGCCACAAAATATTTGTATATCTCTTTCATAACCTCTTGCTTCGAAGCCAAAACGCTCATGATTGAACTCCCACGTAACCGTCTTGCGTTGGACATCTAAAGTGATGGGCGATAGAGTTTTCACAAACCTCAACGCCTTTGCCTTTGATGGTGTTGCAAAACATTACTGAAAAATTTGCGTTTTCCTTGTTAAAAAAAGCGTTCATCTTCTCTTGCAATATCTCTTCGTTGTGCCCGTCAATGGATGAAAAATTATCTGTGTAAGCGTTTAGGACTTTTGCCAATCGCTCATTGTCCAAGCCCACGTCTTGAACTCTATCCATCGCTTGAAGTCCATTCGCGTCAACTATGAGAAGCAAGTTGTCGAGTTTAAATCTATAAGCGAGTCCAAGAGCTTCAAAATTACTCCCCTCTTGCATCTCCCCGTCTCCAACGACACAAACGACTTTTTGCTTTTTGTTTTGCATCTTAAAGGCTTGCGCCATGCCAACGGCTATGGGCAAACCATGTCCTAGCGAACCCGTCGAAGCTTCAATCATATAGTCTAAATTTTGCGTTAAACATCCCTTGATGCTCGCGCCCTTGTAAAAAGAGTCCAGCTCGCTTGTAGGCAAAAATCCAAGTTCGTTTAAAATCACGTAATAGGCGTAAGCTCCATGACCTTTGCTAAAAATCAATCTATCTCTATCCTCCGACCGAGCGTTGTTTACGTCATAACGCAAAAAATTACGAAACAAAACGCTAAGGATTTCCACCGTGCTTAAAGATGGAGCCAAGTGACCCGCTCCGCTGTTGCAAGAGAGCGCTATGGTTTTTTTTCGTATCTCGTCTGAATTTAGCAACTACTTTTCTCCTAAACAATCAAACCAATCTTTGGTCGCTTCATGTATGCTTTGCTCGTCCCAAACAGGAGCCTCTCGCCACTGTTCTATGTTCTCAAGCATTATTTTCACGCCCTCTTCAAAGCTAATTTTTGGCGACCAGCCAAGAACTCTTTTAATCTTGCTAACGTCCGCGTAAGTCGAATCCGGTTCGCCCGGTCTTTTAGGAATGTAGCGTCTCTCTCCGCCAAGTAAATCAACCAAATAATTAACGCTATACGTATTGTCGCTTCCAACGTTAAAAATCTCTTGCGCGCTATCGCTTTGACTCGCCATGTAACACGCTTGGACAATATCGCTCACATAAGTAAAATCTCTAGTTTGCTCACCATCTCCGACTATCGTTAAGGGTTTATTATTTAAAAGTTGCGCCAAAAACACCCCAAAAACGGCTCCGTAAGTTCCACTCGTGCGGTGTCTGACGCCATAAACGTTAAAAAACCTCATGCTTACCACTGGCATGTCGTACACTTGCCCCCAGTGCATGACGTACTGCTCTCCCACTGTTTTTGTGAGAGCGTAAGGGTATTGCGGTCGTATCGGGCTTGTCTCAGGCGTTGGATAAATTTCTGGAATTCCATAGCATGAGCTCGAAGCCGCGTAGACGAATTTTTTAAGATTTTTAGACTTTTTTGCGGCTTCTAAAACCCTTATGGTTCCATCCACGTTCGCTCGATGATATTTGAGCGGATTATTGATGGATGGCACGATGTCAGCCAACGCCGCGTAATGAAACACGTAATCGACATCTTCAAAGTACGATTCAATTTCACTCTCGTAATCGCCAATGTCAACCTCGACAAAAGTGATTTTATCTTGGTGATGTTCTATGTTTTGTACTCTTCCATTTGATAAATTATCCAACACGGTCACTTCGTAGTTGTTCAAAACCAACAAATCAACCATATGCGAACCAATGAATCCCGCCCCGCCCGTTACTACTGCTTTCATGCGTTACCTCTAAATAAAATTTTCATGCTCTTGGGGATTTTTAAGTCTAAACAAGTACCTATTTACTTCGTCCATTCTACAATTTATCCTACAATTTTTTATGTCTAACTCATTTTTCACGTACTCGTACGATTTTTTTCTTTTGTCGCTTTCCCAAATCTCGGAGAAACTATTGTCGTAAATATTGCCATAACAAAACTCGTCTTTTCCAAGATACGCGCTACATCCAAAAACCTTTCCATCGGCGGCTATGTAGCCCCAAAAAAATGGAGTGGCGTGGCATGTCGTATAAGAGTGCTCTTTTTTGACGTGTTTTTTCATAGTGTTGGCGCGAAAAACCACGTTAAAATTATCGTCCGATATTTCATTCAACTCCTCTTCGAGATAGAGCATAGCCCCGTAGTCTATGTTTTCATATTGGTGCGTTTGGCTCGAAAGGTGTTGAGAGTATGGTTTAATCACCAAATAATCAACTCCCATCTCTTTGCATAATTGAGCCAATGTTTTGGCTTCGTCTTTATTTTCCGGCAGAAGCAACATCTGTACGCCAATCGTACATTTGAGATTGTTCTCTCGCTTATGTTTTATCGCGTACTTTAGGTTGCTCATCACTCTCTCGAAATCGATCTCTTTTGTTTGATGAATTCGAGCGTAATTTTGCGCGGTTCCCGCGTTTAAACTCACTTTTATCCATGAACAATTCTCAACGCATCGCTCAATGTTTTTTTTGTTCAATGGAACGAAATTTGTAGTTAAAGAGGTGTCGATGCCAACCTCTGAGCAGTGTTGGACTATCAAATCCAAATCTTTAAAAAGAAGCGGTTCCCCTTCTCCCGCGAACATAACGCTCTTTACTCCATTCTCTGCCATATTTGTCAAACTATTTTTTAACACTTCAAACTCGAGCCCTATGTTTTCATAGCCCATATAATCCAACGCGCAAAAAGTGCATCTATGATTGCATCCGCCATAAGGAGATATTTCTACGTATATGGGATAAATTTTTTTAAGCTTGCTCCACTCGTCTTTTGCCTCATGCCACTGCGCCACTCTTTGTGGATGATACATAAGTTTATGAGAGTCGATGTTGTATTTATCGCTCATGAGTCACCTTTTTTATAGTCTCCAATATCTCTTGCGCAAAATGCTCATAACTGTTTTCGCTCAACAATCTATCGAAACTTTTCTCTTTTGCGTTCGTTGCGTTGAGAATGTCGAGTAAATCTTGTTTGGTCTTATAGTATTCTAGCGACTCTTCATATATTTTAGGCTCGTTTGGCTCCAAAGGATTGTAAACTATCGACGCGCATCCACACGCGCTAGCTTCTAAAACTCTCTGCTGCAGTACATAATTTTGATGTGGAGCGAAGGAGTACGTGGCGCCACTGTAGACTTTTGAGATCTCTTCTCCATAAGCCAAAGGACCTTTGTAAAAAGGCTTTACGCTATCATAAAGTTCCCAACCATGTCCGTAAATTTCAATTTCATATTCGCTCTCTATGCCGCAAAGCCATAGTACGCTTATGTCTCTAACGATAAAGGGGAGTAACTTAGTTAGTACAAAATCTTTGTTTAAAAAGAATCTTGTAGAAACTTCATCAACAAACTCCTCGCCAAAATACTCTCCATCTCCAAACGCTTTGGCGCTATACTCAATGGCGTCGGCAACGTCTTTATCTTGAGGAATAATATGAGCGTAACTACTACCGACGAAAACGATCTTTTTTTTACGTTCTATCTCTGCATGGAGTTTAAAATCTTTTTTATTGATGCAAAAACCTTGTCTTTTTGGAGTAACGCCTTTTTTCAACAAAGGCAAATCAAACTCTTTCAATAAAGAAAAAACGTAATCTCTCTCTCTTGGAAGAAGAACGCTAGCGTCATAGAGAATTGCCATAGGATCTTGAAACCAAACAAAATTAAAACACTCGTGGCTTATATAGGCGTTATTGAAATGATTTATGTTTATTGTGGCGTGAGGGTTAAACGCGCTTATGTTTTTTAAGCAATTACGGTCTTCGACGCCATAGTATAAATCATAAAATACTTCATAACCGGCGTCTTGAAGCGTTTGAGCGATGGCTTTGGAAACGTATTGCATCACTTGCGTCTCGCTATTGGCGGAGAGATAAAATCTCAACGGTTCGTTAAAATCAAGCGTCGCGTTTTGCGAAGTCTTTAAATAGCTTTGATTGTATTGATTTCTATATTCTCTCACTTGAAAAAGAGACATGTTGAAGTGCGTCGTTATTTCAATCTTGACGCTACTCGATAATTCCAAACCATTCAAATCAACTTTAGTTGGCAACCTAAAGCGTCCCATAGCTAACTCTTCTAGCAAATTGTCTACGGGCAAATGAATTAAATTCACCAAATTCGATTCTATCTTTTCGCCGTCGTAGTAGCATACTTGCAGCTTTTCATCGTTATCAAATCTATTTTTCCGCGTCGCTACTTTAAGCGCTTCGTCTCTACTAAAAAAGTAGGTATCTTCATATTCATTCATTATAATTAATCTTTATGTTAAAAATTTTAGGTAAGATACTACATATTCTCTTTAAGGTAATTGAAAAGTGAAAAAATTTGCTAAAAAATATATCAATCAATTAATATCGACGCTGCAAGAAATGGACGTCGACGCGGTGGCGGAGATCATAAACGCTTTAGAAAACGTCAAAGGCAAGATATACGTCATAGGAAACGGGGGAAGCGCGGCGACCGCTTCGCACATGGTCAACGATTTAGGCGCGGGACTTCGTCGCAGAAAAATCAGAAGTTTCGACGTTGAGAGTTTGAGCGACAACACTCCCGTTTGCACCGCCTTGGCGAACGACATAGGGTATAAAAACGTCTTTTACATGCAGCTCAAAGACAGAATCACTCCCGATGATATTTTAATCGCCATCTCATGCAGCGGCAACTCGAAAAACATCACAAAAGCCGTCAAATACTCCAAAAAAATCGGCGCGAAAATCATAGGCGTCACCGGCTTCGACGGAGGGAAGTTGAAGGAAAAATCCGATATAAACTTTCACGTTCCAAGCAAAAACGACGATTATGGTTTGGTTGAAGACATGCATATGATTTTAAATCACGTCATCTATAGTTATTACATAGAAAACTCCAAAAAATAGATGATAGCCGTTTTACTCCTTGGCG
>CALDOC010000594.1 GCA_937914675.1 uncultured Sulfurimonas sp. | reverse complement strand
TAATAGCTCTCTCACTACCATTATTGTCAGCTGGTATACTTTCATCAAGTAAAAAAGTAAAAAGTTTTTGTAACTAATCACCCTATAAAATCCCAAAAAGAATCCTAAAATTCACTTCAAATAATCTCCCACAAAAGCCTACTTATAGGACTTTTTAGCTATAATTCCTTACAAATAAGAGAGGTGTTTTCAGTTGAAGAAAAATATAATTAAGTATCAATTTTCATTAAAAACAAAAGAAGAATTGGAGCAGCTGACACATGCTGAATTGCTAAAGTACGTAAAAGATCTTCAAGATAACTCTATCCAAGAAAAACCACCAAAGAATTCGAATAACTCTAGCATTTCGCCATCAAGCGAAATAGCTCCTCCTAAAAAACGAAACTCTAAAAACCAATCCCTTCGAGAGAAAAGCAATAAAAGCGTTGGTGGTCAAGTTGGAAGAGAAGGAGTGACGCTTTTGCAAAGCGATACTCCAGACGAGACTATCGAGCTTCCTTACTCATTATCCCAATGTAAAAAGTGCAATGATGATTTGTCTAGCATTGTCGCCACTCTCAAAGAAAGAAGGCAAGTTCTTGACATTGAATTATCTTCCATATCTCATAAGATAACAGAGTATCGAAGTTTTTCTAAAAAGTGCTTCTCTTGCGGTTATGAGAATCATAACGCCAACATGTTTGCCGTAACTCCAAACATCAGTTATGGGGCTACTATTATTGCTATGGTTTCGTATTTAAGCGTTTCTCAGTATATGTCCAATATGCGAGTTGTGGAGCTTATGAAAAATCTTTTTAACATAAGACTCTCAGAGGGAAGCATTACAGGCTTGTTGACGAAAGCCTCAAAGCTATCACAAGTTGAGATAGATAAAATCGGTGCGCTACTCGCAAAGGCGCCTATTGTGGGCATTGATGAGACGGGTTGCAAGGTTAATGGCGCCAAACATTGGCACTGGACTTTTCAAAACGAGAGTAACACTTTGATAGTTGCGGATCAATCACGAGGTACAAGTGTTATCAATAATACTTTTAAAGAGGGTTTTAAGAACGCTTGCGTAGTTCATGACAATTACTCATCGTACAGTTCTCTTGAATGCGCAAGCGAGCAGTTATGCTTAGCACATAAAATGAGAGACTTAAACTATGCTATAGAGTGTGATGAAACTAAGCTAATGAAAGAGATTAAACAAGTTTTTAAAGAGGCTATGAAAGATGATAAAGAGAGTTTAACTTCCATCCAAAGAGTATCTCTTAAAGAACAATACGATGCAACGCTTCAGCATCTTCTGTCTATGCCTTATCATGAAAAGAGCGAAACGCATAAACAGATAAAGTCGCTGACTAAATCCAAAGACAAACTCTTTACTTTTTTACTTGATGAGAGTATACCAGCTGACAATAATGGTAGTGAGAGAGCTATTAGAAACGTAAAAGTCAAACAAAAAGTATCGGGTCAATTTAAATCACTTGATGGCGCCAAAAATTACGCTAACTTACGATCCATTATTGACACTTCTCGTAAACGAGGCTTAAATGAATTTGAATCGCTTGTTTCTGTTATGCGGGGGAATTCTCTCTTTTAGAGAGGGTGATTAGTTACAAAATCCTGAAGATAGCAAGATATTTTTAGATAACGCGGATAGGCTCTCCGTAATGTCGCTTGTGCATGAGAGCCTTTATTCTCTTGATGATTTAGAGTTTATAGATTTAAAAATATATATTAACGACATAATCAAAAAATTACAGACAATAACCACGTATACGCTTTACCAAGACATAGCGACTCTAAAAGTAAAGATGAAAGACGCCATGACGT
>CALDOC010000593.1 GCA_937914675.1 uncultured Sulfurimonas sp. | reverse complement strand
ATGGTAAATACTTTAGCCGAGTTTAGAAACTTTTTACGTCCTTCAACAAAAGACGAATCTTTTTACATACATACGATTCTTTCGAATGTTTTAGTTCTTATGAAAGATGAACTCATATCTCAAAACATTCACTTACAGACAAACTTTGACCATGAAATGGCCGTATATGGAAATAAAAATGAGTTCAAACATCTTTTTATTAACCTCATAAACAATTCCATTGACGCTTTTAACGAAAAAAATATTCTAAAAAAAGAAATTTACGTACGATGTTACGGTGAAAACAAATCTGTTTACCTGGAAGTGGAAGATAACGCCGGCGGAATTCCTGAGTATATCATTGCCGATATATTTAAACCCAACGTAACGACGAAAGCGGAGGGAAAAGGAACGGGAATAGGTCTTTACATGTGCAAACAGATTGTCAAAAAGAACAATGGCAGCATTAACGTTCATAACTCAACAATAGGCGCTTTCTTTACGATTATCTTACCGCAAGCTACTACGTCAAACTCACCATCTGATTTATAATCCAGAATTTGCTATAATTGCGCGACGATGACAAACGTAAGAGTGTGTCGTTTAAATTTCAAGTTAAAGGATTCGTTATGAATTATAACGCCCCCGTGTCACAAATTCCAAATGGTAAGTATAAAGCTTACCCGACAATAGATTTGCCAAATCGTTCTTGGCCAAGCAAAACAATTACCAAAGCGCCAAAGTGGTGCAGCGTAGATTTGCGCGATGGCAATCAAGCGCTTGTCAACCCTATGAACATGAATAAAAAACTT
Organism: uncultured Sulfurimonas sp.; assembly: GCA_937914675.1. Taxonomy (GTDB): domain Bacteria; phylum Campylobacterota; class Campylobacteria; order Campylobacterales; family Sulfurimonadaceae; genus Sulfurimonas. The sequence goes on along the minus strand of CALDOC010000593.1, from coordinate 20,977 downwards.
GAACTTTTTGCACTCTTACTTCAACTTGGTTTTAAAGAAATAGAAATCGGATTTCCATCAGCTTCTAAAGTTGAATTTGACTTTTTACGTCGTTTGGTTGATGACGACTTAATACCAGCAGACGTAACAGTGCAAGTCTTAGTGCAAGCTCGCGAGCATTTAATCGCTAAAACGTTTGAAGCTTTGCAAGGCGTTAAAAACGCTACCGTTCATCTTTACAATTCAACTTCAACCGCTCAAAGAAAAATCGTTTTTTCTAAAACAAAAGAGGAAATAATCGCCTTAGCGCTCGAAGGCGTCGAGTTGGTCAAAAAATATGAGGCTTTACATGATGGAAAAATTTTCCTAGAGTACTCTCCAGAGAGTTTTACGGGGACTGAACTAGAATTTGCGGCGCAAATATCCAATGCGGTAACGGCCAGTTGGGGCATAAGCGATGAACGTAAAGTAATCATCAATCTACCCGCGACCGTAGAGATGGCTACGCCAAATATTTACGCGGATCAGATAGAATGGATGGCAACCCATTTGGACAATCGTGAGAACGTAATCATATCAACGCATACCCACAACGATAGAGGAACGTCAATCGCGGCGACTGAATTGGCTCTTTTAGCTGGCGCCGATAGAGTCGAGGGAACGTTGCTTAGCAATGGCGAGAGAACTGGAAACGTCGACATAATAACTCTAGCGCTAAATTTGACGACGCAAGGAGTGGATTCCACTTTAGACTTTTCAAATATAGACAACGTTATAGAAATAGTGGAAAAGTGTACGGAAATCAAAACTCACGTTCGCCATCCTTACGTTGGAGAGTTGGTTTACACCGCGTTTTCAGGTTCACACCAAGACGCGATTAACAAAGGTTTAGCGTATAGAAAAACGCAAGAAGACGAGTTTTGGGAAGTTCCATACTTGCCAATCGACCCCGCTGACGTTGGTCGCACTTATGAAAGCATTATTCGCATCAACTCACAATCGGGCAAAGGGGGAGTAGCTTATATTTTAGAAAAAAAATATGGCTATCAACTTCCAAAAGCGATGCATCCGGAGATTGGTCGCATCATACAAAGCGTGAGCGACGCCAAAGGAGTTGAACTAAGCGCAAAAGAGATATTGAGCATATTTAGAAAGACTTATTTTCATTATGAAGAAAAAATAAAATTTGAACATGCCTCATTGTCCTCAAACAATGGAGTCTCAACTTGCACTATTTCATACAAAAACAACGGTGAAGCCATCACTTCGACTGGTGAGGGAAACGGTCCTATCGACGCTTGTAAAAACGCCATCATGCAAGAATATAAGAATGATTTTTCAGTCAAATCTTATTCCGAACACTCATGCGGAGATAAAAGTTCCGCAAAAGCGATAGCGTACATAGAAATTCAGACAAAAGAAACTATTTCATGTTTTGGCGTTGGAGAAGACAACAACATTATAATCGCCTCAATAAAAGCGATGTTTTGCGCGCTTAACAGAACCTTTCATTAATTAGTTCACCAAAGGAATAAGTTCCTTTGGTAGAACCAACTAAGCTCTTCTTGAATTGCGAGAACGATTGCTAGAACTTCCTCCGCCGTTTGCGCTTTTCGCTCCAGCTCCTCTTGGTTTATTGCGCGCACCGCGGTTTCCACCCATGTTTATCGGTTCGGCTTTTATGCTTGGATCTGGTTTAAAACCTTTTAACCATATTTTTGGTATGTCCTTGTTTATGAGCTTTTCTATGCTTTTTAAAAAATCGTCTTCATCGACGCATACAAGAGAAACCGCCTCACCCTCATTCCCTGCGCGACCCGTTCTACCTATGCGATGAACGTAATCTTCACTAACGTTTGGAAGTTCATAATTAACTACATGAGGGAGTTGGTCAATGTCGATTCCGCGAGCGGCGATATCGGTAGCGACAAGAACTCTAACTTGTCCCGCTTTAAAATCCGCAAGCGCTTTCGTTCGAGCGTTTTGGCTTTTGTTTCCATGAATGGCGGCCGACGTAATTCCATCTTTTTCTAGTTGATCGCTAAGACGATTCGCTCCATGTTTCGTTCTTGTAAAAACTAAAATTTGTTTCCATTTTCCCTCGATTATAAGGTGTCTTAAAAGTTCATGTTTACGCTCCTTGTCCACATGATAAACAGCCTGTTTAACGATTTCGCTTGAAGTGTTTGCGCGAGCGACTTCTATGAGCGTCGGAGATTTTAAGAATTGATTTGATAATTTTTTAATATCGTCTGAATAAGTCGCTGAAAAAAGAAGCGTTTGACGCTCTTTTGGAAGAACCGCAATCACCTTTTTTATGTCGTTTACAAAACCCATGTCAAGCATTCTGTCCGCTTCGTCGAGTATGAGAAAATCAACATGTTTTAAGTCTATTGTTTTTTGAGAGATATGGTCAAGTAAACGCCCAGGCGTAGCCACCACGATGTCTACGCCTTTTCTAAGCGCCACTATTTGCGGATTTATTTTCACTCCGCCAAATATAACTGTGGATTTATAAGGTAAATGTTTCCCATAAAGAGATACGCTCTCCTCGACTTGCGCCGCCAATTCACGAGTTGGCGTCAAAATAAGAGCCTTGATATGGCGCCCTTCGCGTTTGTGCTTAGTTCGTTCGAGTATCTCCAACATAGGAAGAGTAAACCCCGCTGTTTTGCCCGTTCCCGTTTGAGCGCCAGCTAAAATATCTTTTCTTTGAAGTATTACAGGTATCGCCTGAGCTTGAATCGGCGTCGGAGTATCGTAACCTTGTTCTTTTATCGCTTTTAATAATGGAGCTGATAGTCCTAAATTGTTAAATGACATTGTATTCCTCGTATTTGTATATTCTCTCATAATAGCGTAATTTATAAGTAATGTGGATATAATTTCATAAATACTTTTTAGGACGCATAAATGCCTACAGACTCAATCACAATCAAACCAAACAATCACCGCGTTTATCAATGTCCAAATGACAAAAAAATACAACTTTTAAATAAACTAATCATTGATAACGACAAGGCGAACATATTAGTGGTTTGCTCACAAAATCCTCAAACCATTTTAGACGCTCTTGAGAATAAAAATATCAAAGTTATGGAAGATAGAGAACTTATTAAAGATAAAGAACTCAAATGCGACATGTTAATTAGTTACGATTTACCAATCAAAAACATCGTCTATATGGCTAGACTCGGTAAAACTACCGATAAAGCCGTCATGCTTTTAGACGAGAGCGAACAAAAAGAGCTTTACCAAATAGAGATGCTCTTGGGTCGAGCGATAAAACAAGAAGTAGTAGAAGGTTTCGAGTATGAAAAACCCGCCCCTAGACCTGAAGCGACTGGAAGAAAACCTATGACGCAAGAGCAGATAAAAGAAGTCGCTAAAAAACGTTACGAAGAAAAAACCGGGGAACCTAAAGAAAGAAGCTACGATAAACCTAAACGCGACTATGGGGATGAAGACAAAAAATCTTATGATAAAACTGGTGCGAAAAAAGAATTTAAAAAAGATTTTAGCAAATCGGATTCTGCGGGAAAATGGGACAAAAAGAAAAAAGAGCCAAACAAATACTTAGGCAAAGATGAAAATGGAAAAGCGAAGTTTTCAGGAAAGTCGGGAGATAGAAATCACGGTCATGATGGAACTCCAAAAGACAAATCAAACGCTCCCTCAAAAGTGGGAAGAACTATCAACATCAAAGCTCGCAAACCTAAAGAAGAGGAGTAAACCTCTTTCTTAACTACCATAACAACTCTTCTCTCGAATTTACTTCCGCTTCCACTCGCGGAGGCTTTGAAATATCGCTAAAGTACTCTTTTTCATTGTCTATTTTTACTTCAATTATTCCATCGGGAACGTCAAATTCGCGTTTAACTTGTGGATACAAATCCAATACATGCTCATAATATTTGCTAAAAGCTGGACCCGCTACCCTTCCTCCCGTCTCTTTGGCGTACATAGGAGTGTTGTCGTCATTGCCAAACCAAACTATTGTCTCAATTGTGGGTGAGTACCCTGCAAACCATGCGTCTACGTTGTTGTTTGTCGTGCCTGTTTTGCCCGCCAATTCTATTCCCTTGACACCCGCTCGTCGTCCCGTTCCCCTCTTTACGACGTCCATCAAAACAGAGGTCATGATAAATGACTGCGTGGGCAAGGTAACTTGCTGGGCTTGATCTTTTTTCTCATATATCGTATTTGAATCTTTGTCAATGCTTATTATTAAATTTGGTTCGACTATAACGCCATAATTGGAAAAAGCCGTGTAATATTTCGCAAGTTCCAAAGGAGACATGGACATCGTGCCTAGAGAGAGCGACAAGTCATGTGGTAAATTTTTAATCTGAAACTTCTTGAGTTCGTTATAAAGGTTGTTTAAGCCTAATTCATTTACAAGATTTATGGTTGCAAGGTTTCTTGAATGGACTAAAGCCTCTCTCAAAGGAACAAGACCCTTGTAATCCTTTTCATAATTTTTTGGTCTCCATTTCATCTCCTCTCCATCTTTTTCGTACTCGTAAGTTTTCGCGATGTCTATCAATTTTGTCGCTCCGGAGTAGCCCAAATCAACCGCCACTTGATAGATGAAAGGTTTAAAAGCGGAGCCTGGCTGGCGCTGACCTTGCGTTGCTCGATTAAATGAACTCTTAGTATAGTCAACGCTACCCACGATCGCCAATATATCGCCAGTGGCGGAGTCGATGGAGACTAGGGCGCCATTTAACTGAGATATGTTTACGTCTTGAACTTCAAACTCTTCATCACCCGATTCCTGAGCTTTTTTTAGTTTCTCTAAATCTTTTTCTTTATACTCTTGAGCTCTTTGAAGCGCCTCGTCATAGGCAAATTTAAGAGACTCTATCGCCGCGTTTTGAAGTCGCAAATCTATAGTGGTGTAAACCTCGTAACCACCGGTTCTAAAATCATTTATACCCTTGCTTTTCATGATACGCGCGACTTCGTCTACTATAAATGGCGCTCTGTTTTTCGTCAAAGTGTCATCATATACTTTTGGCAGTTCCGCCATGGAGGAAGTGTAAGTAGCTTCGTCAATCCAACCTAAAACATGCATTCTTTCGATAACGCGATTTGCTCTTCCCATGGATATTTCATAATTTTTTGTTGGCGCGTACGTACTTGGAGCTTTTGGTAAACCTACCAATATTGCCATCTCTTTAAGCGTTAAATCCTCTAGTTTTTTATGAAAGTATCCATATGAGGCGGTTTTAATTCCATAATATCCATGCCCATAATATATCTCGTTTAAATAGCGTTCTAAAATCTCTTCCTTAGTTAAGGCTTGTTCTATTTTTATGGAGTAAATCGCCTCTTTAATCTTACGCGATAATTTTTTTTCACGAGTCAAAAGGATGTTTTTTACAAGCTGTTGGGTAATTGTACTTGCTCCTTCCACCGCTTTTCCAGCTTTAAGCACTTTTAGAACCGCGCGAAAAATCGCGTCTACGTTTATGCCGGGATGCTCAAAAAAAGTTGTATCTTCGATGGCCACGAGCGCTTCAACGATCCGAGGAGGTATCTCTTCAAAAGAGGCGTAAAATCTATTGTGTTTGTAAAAAACATTCGCTATTTTTTCTCCATTTTTATCATAAATAATGGAAGTTAGAGGCGGTTTATAGTCAACCAACTTTGATATGTCATATTCATAGGCGTATAAATAATACGCCAAGACTCCAAATGGCGTTAAAAAGCCTAATATAAAAAGCGTTAAAACCGTTCTCTTGATATACTTCATTCTCTAAACGTCCTATTTGCGAAATTTGCTTCTATTAATGTTTTTGTGTACTCTTTTTGTGGGTTTTTCAATAATTCGCCCATGTTGCCACGCTCAACCACTTTTCCATTTTTTATGACGCATATCTCTTCACAAAGATTAGCGGCGGAATTCATGTCATGCGTAACAAACAGCGTCAAAAAACCCTCTTTTTTCTGTAATTTTTTCAACAACTTTATCACTAGAGTTTTTGTGTCTGGGTCAAGAGCCGTCGTTGGCTCGTCAAGCAAAAGCAGTTTTGGCTTTGACTCTAAAGCCATGGCGATTACGACTCGCTGAAGTTGACCGCCGGAGAGTTCGGGTGGAAATCTATCCAAAAGCTCCAACTCTAAACCTACTTCAAAAAAAAGCTCGTCCACCCTGCTCTTCTCGCTAAAAAATTGCTTTCTTATTTTAGTCAACGGCGAGAGAGCCGTAAAAGGATTTTGCGGAACCAAAGAGAGCGTTTTTCCCGCTTTTAATTCAAAAGAACCCTCACTCTCTAGCTCCAAACGCATACTGCTTGGCAACATTCCCAAAAGCGCTTTAAGCGTCAAACTCTTGCCGCTTCCACTCTCTCCAACAAGAGCGAGTGACGAGTTTATTTTAAACGATATGTCCACCAAAGTGGCGTTAACTAAAGATATTTTGAGCTTTTTTACATTCATTTTTTTATTTTAGCCAAAATTTTACACAACGCCCTTAATGACTCTTCACTTTCTCCAACTCTTGCGATAAGTCTGATAATGGCGCGAGGCACCGTTGGCTGTCTAATGCCGCCAACGCCAAAGCCCCGCTCTTTTAAGAAATCTTTTATCTCTATGACTTTTTTGTTGTCATCTATCAAAATTGGAACGATTAAACCATCCACTTTCACGCCTAACTCTTCATAAACTATGTTTTGTCTGCGTCGAATCTTTTCTTTTAACGTCTCTTTGTTTTCTAAAACGTATTTCAAGGTATTGTGCGCCAAAAGAGTATCGTAAAGTGAAAGCGAAGTGGCGTAGATGATGGGTTTGGCGCGATTTATAAGATACTCCACAATATGCCCGCTCGCCAATATAAAAGCGCCAAAACTTCCATAAGCTTTTCCCAGCGTTCCCATTTTTATATGATTAGGTTGTATCTCTACGCCATAATAATCAAAGAGGCCCATTAAATTTTCGCCAAGAACTCCGCTGCTGTGAGCCTCGTCGACTATAAGTATCGCGTTCGCGTCATCCACTATTTTAAACACTTCTTTATCGCACAAGTCTCCGTCCATAGAGTAAACGCCTTCAACCGCGACGATCTTGCGTTTGGAAGTTGAGTTTTTAAGCAGTGAACGAAGCTCTTCCATGTCGTTATGCTTAAAAAACGCTACGTTCAAACCATTCATCTTTGTCGCCAAAACTCCTGAAGCATGGTACAACTCATCCATAAAAAGGGTATCTCCCTTTCGCACAAGCGACTCTATCAAAGCGATGTTGGCGTTAAACCCGCTCCCCAAAACGACGCAATCCTCAAAGCCGTTCGCAACTTTGAGAGCCTCTTCAAAATCTTTGTGAATTTGATGATAGCCGTTGACGAGCAGTGACGCTTTGGAACCATGAACCTCCAATCCATCCAACTCTTTGCAAGTTTTTTTATGCAACTCTTTGTTATGAGCGAGTCCGAGATAATCGTTTGACGCAAAATCCAAAAGTGAATACTCCACAACTTCTCTAGTTCTATATCTACCGGTTCTCTTTAGCGCCGTAAGTTCTTTTTCGTAATACATCAGCCCACTACAACCATATTTCCACCATTTTCTTTTGCAAAATAAAGCGCGCTTATCCAATTAAATAAAAAGAATTCCGACTCAAGAGTGGAAATAAGCTCTTGTTTTTCAAATCAACGCCTTCATCGTCACTCATTTTATCATAAATTATTTTGCTTATATGAAAATTTTTAATAAATCCGTATTGAGTCCCATGGCGGTGCTCTCAAATCCTCGAACTTCTTTTATATAAGATTTACAAAAACCTTCAACCATGCACGCGCCAGCTTTTCCTCGCCACTCGCCGCTCTCCAGATACCTCTCCAAAGAGTCCAAATCAAACTTTTCAAAGAGATAATCAGTCTGGCTAATATCTATAATTTTTTTTTCTTTTGAGTGATATATCATGCAAGTCACTATGGAGGTTACGTTGCCGCTCTGCGTCATTAAAATATTTCTAGCGTCATCGACGCATCTCGCTTTGCGCAAAATACGTCCTTGAGAAGTAACAACCGTGTCCGCCACCAAAAGGGGCATGTCTTCAAAGCCAAAGGCTTTTAAATTCGCTTCGTATTTTCCCATGGTCGCCTGATAGACGAAGTTTTTTGGACTTGACGCCTTTACTCTATCTTCATCAAAGTCAACGCTCTCTTGTTTGTAAGCTATGCCCGCGTTTCTCAGTAGCGTAGCTCGAGTTTGCGAGGAGGAGGCTAATCGAATCATGGAGTTTTAGTAAGAGTTTCGGAGCGTTACGCCTAAGTAAATCGCTATGATTCCCAGAATGACGTTTAACGGAACCATGTACTTGCCAATGAGCCCGAGAAAGGATTTTGCGCCAATGGAGTCGCCTTTTGCCAAAAGCTTATCGGCTTTGGCTCTTAAAAACATCATAAGCGCTAGGTTCGCTCCCATTATCATCCAAATCGCCTCTTTAACATGAACGAGTTGGTAAAGAGTCATGGCGTGAGCGTCTATGACGTTGTGATTGGCGTCAACCGCCGCCTCGCGAAAACCAAGTCCAACAGCCATGAAAACGGCGGTAATGATTAAGATGATTACAAAAGGCGTTACGATGTAAAAAAGTCTTTTTAACGCATGCGAAATTCTATCAAGTCTATGAAGAGGAGACTCTATCTGCATAAACGAGGGATGAGCCGCAAATTTCATGGCGATCATGCCGCCAACCCAAACAACCGCGCTTATAACATGTAAAAAAATAATTTGCGCGCGATAATCCGCGAACGCTTCGTAAATAAACTCTTTCATTAGCTAAGCGTCTCCGTAATGAACTTAAGGGCTTCTTCTTTGGCCTGAGGCAATTTTGAAGCGTCTTTTCCACCGGCTTGAGCGAAGTCTGGACGACCGCCGCCACCGCCGCCTAAGATTGGAGCGATTTTTTTAATCCAATCTCCCGCTTTCGCGCTCGCGTTTTTCACTCCTGCGGCTATGAGGACTTTGTCGCCTTTTACTTGAAAAAGCATTGCGCAAAGTTTGTCGTTTTGGTTTTTAAGCTCATCGATTTTTTCTTTGATGTCACCCGATGGATACTCTTCCACGACAACGGTGACCCCGTTGATTTCACTCACTTTAATCTCTACTTTTGACGACTCTTGCGCGTCTTTTAGCTCGGATTTGAGTTCCGCCACGTTTGCTTTGAGTCGTGAAATTCCGGCCAAAACGTCAAGATTTCTCACCTCAACTTCGATTTGCTTTAGAAGCGCTCTTTGCGCGTTAAAGTGCTGGTAAGCCGCGTTTCCGCAAACCGCCTCTATGCGTCTAACGCCCGCCGAAACGCCGCTCTCTTTCGTGATGATAAAAGAACCGATGTTTGCCGTGTTGTTCACGTGAACCCCGCCGCAAAACTCGACGCTCGCGTCCGCGAAACTGACGACTCTCACTTCATCGCCATACTTCTCGCCAAACTGAGCTTTCGCTCCAGACTTCTTGGCGTCTTCTATGCTTAGCACTTGCGTTTTCGCGGGAATGGCTCTCATGATTTCATGGTTCACTCGTCTCTCAATCTCCGCCAACTCCGCGTCCGAAACGGCTTTGGGATGTGAAAAGTCAAATCTAAGTTTATCCGCTTCGACTTGTGAACCGGCTTGAGAGACGTGGTCGCCTAAAACGTCGTAAAGCGTGGCGTGAAGCAAGTGGGTCGCCGAGTGATGTTTCGTGATTTCGCCACGGGACATGTCCACGTGAGAGTCTACGACGCTGCCAACTTTTAGCTCTTTCGTCACTTCTACTTGCGAAAGGTTGAGTCCAAAGAATTTTCTAGTGTCAAGCGCTTTTGCGAAACCCTCAAGCAAACCACTGTCTCCGGTCTGTCCACCGCTTAAAGCGTAAAAAGGAGTGACGTCTAAATAAACCCATCCTTTTTCACCAGCGTTCAATGAATCAACGCTCTTAAAGTTCTCGTCCAAAAGAGCCAAGACTTCACCGGAATGCTCCGTAAACTCATAGCCCACGAAAACGTTTTCGCCAAACTTTTCTAAAAGTTCTTTAAAATCGCCATGCGTCTCCGAGTCTCCACTGCCTTTCCAAGCCGCTTTCGCGCGAGTGCGTTGCTCCAACATGAGCGAGTCGAAAGTCTCCGAGTCGATACCCACGTTGATCTCTTTTAACATGTCTTCGGTCAAATCCATCGGAAAGCCAAAAGTGTCGTAAAGCTTAAACGCGACCTCTCCGCTAAAGACGTCCTTGGTGTTTTTGAGCTCTTCGTTGAAAAGTTCGATTCCACTCTCAATCGTTTTGAAAAATCTAGCCTCTTCAAGCTCTATCTGCTCTTTGACCGCGTCCGCTTTTTGAGCTAGATAGTCATATTCGCCACCCATGATTGAAACCAAAGCGTCCACGAGCTTAAACATGAAAGGAGTTCTAAAACCTAAAAGATAGCCATGACGAACCGCGCGACGTAAAATACGACGAAGAACGTAACCGCGACCCTCGTTTGAGAAATTGGTTCCTTGACTAAGCAAGAAAACGGCGGTTCTAATATGGTCGGCGATGACGCGATAAGACGCGCCCGTTTCATAAACGTACTCTTTGCCTATCATCTCTTGCACTTGATTTATCAGTGGCATAAAAAGAGAAGAGCCGTAGTTTGAAAGATGACCTTCTTTGATGGCCACGACGCGCTCAAGTCCCATTCCCGTGTCGATAGAGGGTTTTGGCAAAGGCGTCATCGTTCCATCGGCGCTTCTTTCGTACTGCATAAACACAAGATTCCAAATCTCTAAAAATCTGTCGCCCTCTCCGCCCATTTTATCTTCCGGACCCGAAAAATTTTCTTCGCCTTGGTCGTAAAAGATTTCAGAACATGGTCCGCATGGTCCGGTATCGCCCATTTGCCAGAAGTTGTCCGCGTCGCCTAGACGCATGATTCTATCTTTGTTTACGTGTTTTTGCCAGAGCTCTTCAGCTTCGTCGTCGCTTTCATGAACCGTTACCCAGAGTTTGTCAACGTCAAGTTTTAGAACCTCCGTGATAAATTCCCAAGCGTAGGCGATGGCGTCTTCTTTAAAATAATCACCAAAAGAAAAATTGCCCATCATCTCAAAGAAAGTGTGGTGACGAGCCGTGTGTCCTACGTTTTCAAGGTCATTATGCTTGCCACCCGCGCGAATGCAGGTCTGACATGAAGTCGCGCGAGGGTTCGAAGGTACGGGTATCTCACCAGTAAAGATAGACTTGAACGGAACCATCCCCGCATTGTTAAAAAGCAACGAAGCGTCATCAGGTACCAATGGCGCGGAAGCCACTCTATTGTGTTGTTTTGATTCAAAAAATCTTAAATACTCTTCTCTTATATCCATTGTCTGCATCTCTTTTATAAAATTGCGCGATTATACCTAAAGTTAGCAAAAACTATTTTAAAGGATTCATGACCTTGGCGCTTCCATGATGCCTGTGTGATTTTGCGCCATATGTTTTAAACGCGTAAGCGGTATAGAGGTTTAACCATAAGTAAAAAATAATTAAACTTGAAGCGAAGAAAAAAGCGACCGTTTTGGATAATTTTGAAGCGCTAAAGAGATTTATTCTCTTTGCCATGAGAACGAAAGCCCAAATAATGGCTATGTATTTTAGCAAGGAAAAAATCAGAAGCCATGCGTCTTTTCTAGTCGCCAATGGCTCCACTCTCTCTCCAACCATCCCAAATCCTTGCATAAATCCATTTGCAATGTTGCTGTAGTGTTCTAAAAAGAAAAATTCATACGTGTGAGAGAGTCCGCCTATGATAAAGATGGGAACAAACGCGTATCCTAAAGCGTAAAACACTTTTTTAAAATCCTCTTTTAAAACTTTTGAGGCTACGTACATGCCAAAATGGGCTAAAGAGATAGTCACAAAGATTGCCAATAGCAACGCGCTTATTCCTACGTAGTCCAAGCCCGCGAGGCCAACGTTGCGTTCTAAAAACAGACCCATTTTTGACCATACGTAACTATCCGCAATGGCGACGCGACCAAGAGCGTGATGAAAAGACATCGTGATGGTAATGGCGGCGGTTATAAGAAGAATCGCCCACACCTCCGCTTTTTGCGTCTGAAACTTTTTTGTTAAAGGTTGCGATGGAGGAACCAGTTTAAAGCTCACCGCTTCACAGGCGTCGCTACAATCCATGCACAAAGTACAGTCGGTCATGCTAGAACGCTTGTCAAACGTAAAAGGTTTTAGATTGTACGAACATGCGCTCGCGCACTCAAACGTCGTGCAACTTTTGCAAGACTCTTCGTAGGTGCCAAGCGTTGTAAAAGAGACTTTGCCAAACACTCTCATCATGGTCCCGATTGGACAGATTGATTTACAGTAGCTCATGTCTTTATATATGTAGAAAAACGCCATGGAGATAAGAGTAAGAACGATAAAAAATATCGATGAAGCGAAAGGAGTTTTATAAGCTTCTGGGTATATGTAATAAACGCCCCAAAAACCGACCACCAATAAGGTTATTCCTATGAATGGATTGGCTAAAAATTTTGGCATCTTTTTTTTAAGACCAAACTTCGTGATATATTTTCCCATAAATCCATGCGGGCATACGCCACAAAAAACCCTACCAAAGGTTGAAAGCGTCGCCACTACGAACAGTGACCAAAAAAGAGACCAAAAAACAGCGGTTGTGAAGATGTTTTCCTCTTTTGCGGGATATACAATTCCAAAAACAATAGCGTACAAAAACACGCCCAACACTACCAACTTTAGCCCCAGAATAAAGGTTTGGTTTTTAAATAAAAAACCTAAAACCGGAATGTTGTAAATGTCGTTTTTATCTCTTTTTTGATACTCAACCATCAATAATCCTTTTAAAATTCGTAGCTATAAGTGAGCATGCCGCTTATTGGAGCGGCGGCTTTGTAGGTTTCATTATTATAAACGTCTTTTGAGGCTTCCATCGCGTAGTATTTATTTGTTACGTTTTTGATGTTTAACTGAATCTTGTGTTGTTCATGTTCATACCCAACCATTAAATCCGTTACAAATTTATAGCCATCATACTTTTGAGTGTTTGCGTTATCCATATAATAATTTCCCCAAGTTTTCGTGGTCACTCTTGCTTTTATCCCATTATCCATTTTAAGCGCCGCAAACAATGAATACTGATTTTTTGGAATATATGGCAAATAGTTGCCGTCTCTTGACGCTAAAGAACCCCTTACAGACTCATTGAATTTCAAAAATTTAAAGTCACTGTAGGCGTAAGACATACCTACGTCTAATGGCTTCATGATTTTATAAACGGTATTAAACTCCATACCTCTTTTACGAGTTTTACCGGCGTTGTCAAATATGGAATTTCCATTGCCATCAAGAATTTGAATGATTTCATCATTCACGTCATTTTGATACAGCGCCAAGTCATAAGATATTTTTGCGGTTCTTGTTTTAAGACCAACTTCATAATTTACGCTTAAAGATTTGTTCAAATTCATATTGTCCGCAAGTTCGCTTGTGGTTGGAGCCTGATTCGCTCTTGCGATAGAGGCGTAAACGTTTGTAGCGTCGCTAATCTTGTAAAGTGAACCAAATTTTGAAGAGATTAAAGCGTATGATTTATTGAGTGAGTACAGACCTCTTCCCGCTACGTAGTTTTGAGAGGTATAGTCATAAACGCTCATCTCATTTCCACTCATATCAAAGGTAAGCTTATCCACTCTCGCGCTAACGTCAAACTTTAAATCCTTACTAAACGTAAAGGTTTCCATAAAATACGCGCCATATAGTAGCGTTGTACTATCTTCGTTACTCGCCAACGCGCCCTTGTTGTTAGACGTCGTATTGCCAATAGCCGTTGTTGTTTGCATGGAGTGCGTAATGGCGTTGTACGCGGTTGAGCTGATATAATTTATATCTGCGTATTCATACTTTTTAGCGTCTTTCGTAACGTCGGTTTTAGCGGTTAATCCGATTACGAGAGAAGCGTCTTTGCCAAAAAGTTTATGCTTATAGTCTAACTCCAAATCCGTTCCATAAACGCTATTGTCAGTCGCGTCGTTTATGAGTCCACTCACAGGATGAAAATGGTCCCAAGTGTTAAAGTAGACTCTTGGCTTAAGCGTTAAGTCGCCTATCTCTTTTTCATACTTTGCGTTTAGGGCGAAGATTTTAGAATCTCGAGCGCTATTTTGCCACTGATAACTTGTATTGCGTTGCTCTCCGGTTTTCTTAAACTCTTCAAATTCCGCCGCGGTCATTGAAGCGGGAATGTTCATGTTGGACTCGGTATATGAAAATTCCGTTTCAAGAGTGGAATCGTCTTCAAAGATGCGCCCGTATTTAAGACTTAGTTGCGTTGAGTCAAAGTCGTTATTGTCTCTCCAGCCATTGTCAATCTCTCTGTGACTCAAAGTAGCGGATACGAAGTCATTTTTGCCAAAGGCGCTTCTAACTTTTAAGTTGACGTTTTTTTGACCATCGTCGCCAACCCCAAGCTTAACTCTATTTTTGTCTTCCACGAATACGGATTTTGTAATAAGCTGGATAACGCCACCCGTCGCGTTGACTGCGTTGATGGAGCCGGGTCCTTTTTGAACTTCAAGACTTGACACGTCTTGCATGTCTATAAAATCAAATCTTGTAAAAGAGTCCGGATCGGTTAATGGGACTCCATCTTTCATGACCATAATCTCACGAACGCCATATCTCGCCTTAAGTCCAGCCCCTCTTATGATAAGTCTAGGATTTGGAGAGTTTGTTGATGATTCAGCGTTAACGCCGGGTATGTTTTGAATGGCTTCTTGAATGTTTAAGATGTTTTTGTCTTCAACCTCTTGTTCACCCACCACGGCGATCGACTGGGAAACGTCTTTTGTAGCGGTTGATATTTTTGTTGCCGTAACGCTTAGAGCGTCTAAAACGACCTCTTGCGCGTTGAGTGAAGATATAACTAACAGAGTAGCTAACGAGTATGTAATTTTCATAGTTTACCTTAATGATTTAAATTAATTGAATTCTATAAAATTAGTGTTACATAAGCGTTAATTATTCCCATATATGAAAATTGCTCGATTTTTCAGCAAAAACGTAACCTAAATGTTTCATTTTAGGATTACAATTTTAAAACCTACTAAAAGTGAGTAACAGATGCACGAAAGAGAATTCACCATAGACGCCAACAATCCGGAGTTAGAGTTTTTTTATGATTTAGACGATATGACCGTAAAAAGCATATGTGAAGAGGAGTTGGAGATTCCTGAGGAGTGCATCAAAAAGATAGAGTGTTACGAAGACGCGTTTAAAATCTATTTAACGCCCTCACGATCGTACTATAGAGACGATTGGTACGTAAACCTTACCCGTTTGAAGTACGTTTCTTAGGAAAAGTTTCGTATGCGTTGAACCTCACTATAAAAGTGGCGAGGCGCTCTGCCTTAGTATGGACAATATAAAAAATACTCAAAAATTCAATATGCCTGAAATCCCCCTCTAGATTTTTGTGTTAAAGCATACTCAATTGAGCATCTTCTCTTATCTTTATAAACTTATTTTATCATTACCTTTTAGAGTAGGTTCTTGCAAGCGCAAAGGGCCATACTCTTGAATTGTCGCGTCTTTCACGTTTTGATATAAATTCTTGTAAATTTCACTAATCTTATCTTCACCACTTAACATCGATTTCATCAAATAATAGGTAAAAAGCCTATGTCCTTTTGTTTCATATGCGTTTGAAAACTGCGTCTTTCTTCCTGCGCTCATTACTACCATCTTTTTATCGTCAATATCGATCTCTTTTGGAACCAATCGGGATGAAGCGACGCCTTTTAAAATATTTTTACCGTCTACTCCGCCAGAAAAACAAGAGTCTACAAAAACAACGACTTTGCTCGCTTGAGATTTGGACAATAAGCTGTATATATTGCTCAACTTCAAAAAACTCTCCTCTTGAATGAACTCAGGCTCCATGTCATATGGCAAAATATAGGGCTCATTATTGTTATTTGGTATTGGGATTCCATGTCCATTATAATAAAAATATATGCTATCGCCACTTTTCACGTTATTAATCATCCTGAGTAGTTTTCTTTTAATTTGAGCGTATGAAGCATTGTCGTTAATTAACAAATAAGTATTGTTTTTACTAATTCCATAGACTTTTTTCAATGTTTTTTCAAAGAGCTGCGCACTATTTTTTGCATAAACAATATCATCCGTATATTTATACTCTTCTATTCCTATCACAAATAGCCATTTTTTCTTGTCAATCTTCTTTTCCAAGACTTTATTAAGTAGTACGGGAATGTCATCGGCTTTGCCATTTTCATCTAAAAGGTGAGTTTCATTGAGTTTCGAGAGTTCTTTTTCAGATATAGAGCTGTTGACGCTTAAAATTATGTTGTTTATCAATGAATTGTTGTTAGTGACGTTTGCATAAAATTGACTATTTTTATAGTTAAATATAAAACGACTCAACACCACTTCTCTATTGTCTAACACAAACTCTGGATAAACAGTCACGATTTTATCAAAATCACTCTTGAATTCCCTAGCATACTCTCTTGGTATTGTCACTTTAAGCAAACCTTGTCGATTTTTCAAATTTTTAAATGTGTAATTAACGTTAAACTGCTTCTCGTCCGCGTTGTAGTTTAAAGAAAGAATTTCAGGCAAGCCGTAGATAATTGACAACGCTTCCTTTAAAGCTTCTTCTTCATACTCCAGCTCCATAGTTCTTATTTTTTTATTGTAAATCAACATTTGATAATCATGCTCTTTGACTAACTTATTTTTTCTCTGTTTAAACTCGTTTGTCGTTTCAAACTCGTCTTTAACGACTTTATCAATTTCAGGTGGTTTTGGAATTTTATTGACCTCGTCTTGAATAAAGTGCGCGACTAGCGCGTTGATTTTTTCCGCGTCGCTAAGAGTCGTGGTGGCCGACAGATGCACAGCTAAACTTATACTCAAAAATATAAATATTATTCTCCTCATTATTTTTCCTCCTTCACTATTTTCACAATTCTAAAGCCCACGTTTTTACTTTTGCTTTGATAGTTGTCATCTTCACGATAATGCGTCATATGAGAAGATGAAAAATTCAAAAAAGAGCCTCCTCGCATCACTTTATCATCCGTGACGATTGTTTCAAGCTCTTTAACTTCGGAGTTGGAACCGCTTTTCAACCAACTGTTTGTTGAGGCGGCTGTCTTAGCGACTTTTACATAGCCTTGAAGATTTGCCGAACCATCGCTTTTCGCATTCTTGTACGTCCCCGAGTATGTGTCTTCACACCATTCCCAAGCGTTCCCGCTCATGTCATGCAGTCCCAAGTTGTTCGCTTTTAAGAGTCCGACGTCATGCAAAGAAGCCCCTGAGTTGGTATATGACCAACTATACGAGTCTAACAAATTTTCATCGTCACCGAAAAAAAAGTTTGTTTTTGTGTTTCCTCTGGCGACGTACTCCCATTCCGACTCCGTGGGCAACCTAAATGACGAGCCGCTAATATCGCTCAACCATTTCGTATATGCTTTTGCGCCTTCCCATGAGACATAGACGACGGGCTGGTTTTCAAACTCTTTATCAACGTAATACTTAGTATCTTTTTTGATGTTGCTTCTACTCCAACCGCTCTGAATCTCAATCCAAGAGTCTTTAAAATTTTTCATGTTGGCATTTAAAAACTTGAGATACTCTTTATTTGTCACTTCATACTTGCTCATGTAAAAGTTGTAGTTTATCTTCACTTCATGCACCGGCTGACTGTTGGCATTATCTAAGGAACCCATCATAAAAGAACCAGTTTTTACAAAGATGAAGTTTATTTCAAACTCATTGTATAGATCGCTTTTAAGAGTGGTGGACTTTTTTTGATTCAAATCAATTTTGATATTATAATTTTTTTCATAATATTTAGTATATATCTCATTTAATTTTTGCTGATCATACGGTGTTTCTTTTTTGATGACCATGGTGCTCGTGGCGTACAACTCCAACGCCAACAAGAATATGACACTTTTTCGTTTCATCTCATTGTTCCTTTTTGATATTTAATTTTTTCGTTGCGTAAGCACATTTGTTCATTAAATTTAAAATTTCATTAAATAGCGTAGTTTTGCTATTTTGATTCTCTATTAACGTGAAGGAAGAGAGATCTTTTTTCTCGTTGCACAATAAGGCTATCGTCAAATCTTCGCTAGACTCGTCATACGCTTGTAAACCTTCATAAAATTTTTTGTCAGGATACTGAATCTTGTCACTTTTTTCAACATGCTGATTTTCCAACAACAAAAGAGTTTCTCCACTATCGTATACTTGAAATAGCGACAAATAGCCTCCATCGTTAACACTGGTGTTTATAAAATAATTGTCTCCGCTGTTGAGATTCGAAGGAAAGGACAAAATGATCTTTTTGCTGTTAACATTAGTGAATAATTGAGAATAATACGTTTTATTTAAAGAAAAACTTTTATTGGAAATGATTAAATTGTTCTCATAGATTTTGATTTTCGGGAAAAAGCCAAATTCATTATGTAAATTATTGAGCAAGAAAGTTTGCAAAAGATAAGGATTCTCCTCTTTTTGCAAATTTTTATAATTTACGCCAAGTTCATTTTTGATTTTTTTATAAAACGGCAAATTTACATATTTCACGGCGACGTAGTACATACCGTTTGCGAAACTTTTTCGCGTCACTTGAACATCTGACAAGATCAAATCTGATGACGAATTGATGGTTTGATTGACCTCAGCTCTCATGTGATCGTTTATGTTTGAATATTCGGAAATTGAAATGCTGGATTGAATGTGGGTCGACAGGGTAAGAGCCACATCGTTTTTCGCCCTTTCTTTGGCTTCAAACAGCTTCTCTCCCGAGCCATATCCAATAATTTCATACTGATTGACAGGCGTCGCGTTTTCAAGAAACCAACTTGGAGGATTGGCGTGGCAATCCAATAAAAAGAAAACAAACAGAAATAATAGTTTCAACGGCAACCCTTCGTGCATAATTGAAACATTATATCATAAAATACTACAATCTTACGAAGATGGCGCGACTTCCCAATACGACGATTCGTCTTCGATTTCAACGTCTTTAAAATGATTTTTTAAGATTTGCGCGGCTATTCCATCGCCATGTTTTATAACTTCTTTTCTTTCATTGAGTATGGGAGTGGTTCCATGACCGCAACTTGGACTTTTTGATTTTAAAACGATTTTGTCCACTCGTGGATTGTTTCGCAAAAAAGAGTTGATTTCATCTTCTAAAAGCTTCGTTACGTCCACTTGCGTTTCATCGGTGAAAATTCTGTTCTCTCCACCCACTTCCACCACGTTTATTCTTTGTCTTGGCGTTCCAAAAATGGGCGCTTCGGGACAAAAAGGAATAATTTCATAACCTTTAAGAGCGTCAATCACTCCGTGCGCGCTTTTGGTTTTAGCGTCGTATCGACAAAGTTCACCCAATAGGCAAGCGGAGACAAGAACTTTTTTTGACATCTAAGACCTTTTTATTAATACGCTTTCGCTATTATATAATAAATTCATCATAGAGGTCATTGAATGTCATTTACTCCAGTAGTTAGAACGTCACACTCAATAGTCAAAAGTTTACTCGAGTTTGCTAAAGATAGAAAAATAGACGTACGGACGTTGGACTTTGAACTGCTCTCTTTTGAGACGTTAATGAAAAGAGAAATTGATTTAGAGTATAAAGTCATAAAAGAGACTAAGCATTTATCCAAGGATGATTTCCTCAACTCTTCAACGCTCTTTGTGCAAGAATACAGCATTAACGTTTTGCCACTCAAGAGAGTCGCCAAAGAGATACAAATATCGCTTGCCGCCAACAAGCTCAAAACAAAGGCGATCGTCACGATTTTGCCAGGGTCGCTTTTTAGAAAAGATTTAACGCTAGAGAAAGTTAAAGAGATGATTTGGCTCAAAAAATTGCGCGCTGGGCTTTATATAGATATTTTTGAGCCAAACTTAGACGCTCAAATAACAAAACTGATTAAAATCGTTCCGCCCGACAAACCGTTAAGCAAAGAGTTAAAGTTCACAGTAGCCTTGGGAATCGATCCCATTCCTCCCGTAGACGGACAGATAGAAAAACTATACGAAGAGAAAAACAGTCAGTCAAACAGCATTATCGACTCCGTCGACAAAGGCGAGTTGATTGTAAGATACTTAAAAGAAAAAGATGGTTCAAACGGAAGGTCTTGCGATGGAAAATATATCCAAATGAGAGAACCAAGAACAAAAAATTTGATGCCAATCATAGATGAAACAATCCTCACAAACGAGAACAAAGATTTTATTGAATATTTCGCGAACGACGATGGTTACATTAGCCATGTTGGACAGAAGCTCACTATCTCTAAAACGCTAAAATTAGAAGGCGCCGATTTTAAATACACCGCGAATATCGACGGCGGAGATAGTTCTAAAGACGTCTCCGTCCATATCGCTCATAAAAAGTCTCATAGCGAAGACGCCGTTGGAAGCGGAGTAACCATCAACGTAAAAGATTTAAACATAGATGGCTCGGTTGGCTCAAACGTCAACATCTCCGCCCAAGAGTTAAAGATAGACGCGCAAACGCATAAAAACTCAAAAATAGACGTGCAAAACAGCGCAAACGTCAAACTGCATCGTGGAGACATGAGAGCCAACGACGCCGAGATCGATATTTTGGAAAGCGGAAAAATAACGGCGCATAGATCTATCCATGTCAAAAAAATGTTGGGAGGAGAAGCGATAGCTCCAATCGTGATAGTGGACGAGTTGTTGTCAAACGCGACGATTATCGCGTCCGAATATATAGAAATACGAAGCTTAAATGGAACAAACAACAAGCTTATAATCAATCCCAACGCCATAGAGAGCCATCATAAAGAGTTAGAAGAGTTGCAAAACAAAGCCAAAGCAAAAATAGCCGAGTTAAAAAGCATAAGCGCCGACCTAGATGAAAGATTGCAAGAGCATCTCAAGCAAACGGATAGAATGAAAACCTTTCAACAACGCGTGCTAAAAAGTCAAAA
>CALDOC010000592.1 GCA_937914675.1 uncultured Sulfurimonas sp. | reverse complement strand
ATGTACGCTCAACAAGATAAACTTCTTCGTTCCACTTATAGTGAAGCCATAAAGTCAAAAAACAACATAGGATTGACAAACGCAATCAATATTTCTAAAAATTATGACGTCATTCATGCTCTAAAAGAGAACAATAGAGACGTGGCGATCAAAGGTTTAGCTTCAATATCACAAGATTTTAAAGAAAACAGCGAGTATAAAAATATAAAGATTCATATACACAATGCGGATCTTCACAGTTTTTTAAGATCTTGGAATCCTAAGAAGTTTGGTGATGATTTGAGTGGCTTTAGAAAAACCGTTATCAACGTCAAACAAAATCGTAAACCGCTTGTAGCGATAGAACTTGGTCGCGCCGGTTTAGTCCTACGTGGTTTGGCACCGGTTTTACGTGATGGTCAGTATCTTGGTTCGGTTGAATTTATGCAAGGATTAAACTCCATAGTTAAAAACGCTCGAAAAGATAATGGCTTTGAGATGGCGATTGTTATGAAAAACGAGTACTTATCTACGGCGACCGCACTCGCGTCGGCGAAACAGATTGGTCAATACGTTTTAGCCGTAAGAGAAGACGCAGTGAATCTATCTTTTTTAGAAGATTTAAAAAACATAGATATTTCAAATATTTCAGAACCATTACTTAGCAAAAAATATTTTGTCGTTTCTGAGGAGATAAAAGATTTTTCAGGTCAAATCGTGGGATACGCTCTTGTAGGAAATGAAATCTCAAAAGTTGAGGCTATGCTTTTAAAGTCAGAAGACGCGTTGCTTAGACAAGTGTATATTATGTCATTGATAGACATTTTTGTTTTGTTGTTTTTGTTTTGGGTTATAAAGGTGGCAGTGTTAAAACCATTAGAACATCTCGACAAAGTTTCAGAAGAACTAGCGGCTGGCGACGCGGATTTGTCAAGAAGATTGCCAATACTCTCTCATGACGAACTTGGAAAAGCGAGTATAAGTTTGAACAAATTTTTAGATAAAGTTGAAGCCTTGGACATAGAGGCTAAAAATGATATGCTGAAAGTTGTTGAGTCCGAAAAAGAGGCTCAAATTTCCATGGAGAAAAATAGACTCAATTTAGCGCTATCGGACGAGATGATTCATGGAGCGATAAGCAACGCTCACAACTTAAGACATAGTATGCAAAAGAACGTTGAAAACGTTACCGAAGTGAACGTTTTAAACGAAGAGACTGCAAAGGTGATCGCTCAGGTTACAATCTCAACGGATGAAGTGATAAAAAGCATTTCAAATATCACAGAGATGATAAGCGAATCTAGAACTTCTTCCGAACAGGTGAATTCAAACGTTTCAGAGATATTTAACGTAATTTCTCTTATTAAGGATATTTCAGATCAAACGAATTTACTGGCGCTTAACGCGGCCATAGAAGCGGCTCGCGCTGGTGAACATGGACGTGGATTTGCCGTAGTCGCCGATGAAGTGCGTAAGCTTGCCGAGAGAACGCAAAAAGCGACAAGCGAAGTGGAAGCGAATATAAGCGTTCTTAAACAAAATTCTATGCAGATGTCACAGAGCAGTGAAGAGATTGAGATACAAGCGCATTCGTCACAAAGTAAATTAGATGAGTTTAAAGAGACTCTTCATGAGCTGATAGTAAACGCCGAAAAAATAACGGAGGACAATACCGCCATTGGCCATGAACTGTTTGTAAACATGTCTAAATTGGATCATATGGTATATAAAAATAACGCTTATTCAGCCGTATTTGAAAATAAACCTATCGGTTTATCCGGTGATCATACGACATGTGGACTAGGAAAGTGGTACTCGCATGATGGAAAAGAGAGTTTTTCAAATAATAAAAATTATCCTATAATCTTAAAACCGCACAAAAGCGTTCATGAATCTGTAGAGAAGATTATGAAATTACTCGATGAAAACACATTAGAACATACGGACGAAATTATAGAGTTATTTAAAGAAACTGAGAAAAGTTCAGAGGAACTATTTAACATTTTAAACGCCCTTGTTGAATAAGTTTTTTCTATAACCTTCTGTTAGTTAAGTTTTACTAGAATACCTTTTTAAATTAAAGGATTCTCATGAATAAAATCTTATCTTTTGTAAGCTCTATGAAAACAATGGCGGTATTGATGCTAATTTTCGCAGTGGCTGTTGGATATGGAACGATTGTCGAAAATGATTTTGGAACTATGACTGCTAAAGCGGAAATATACAACGCAAGATGGTTTGAAGCATTGTTGGGCTTACTCGCTCTAAATTTAGCTCTAAATATACATAAATATAAGATGTATACTTTAAAAAAAGCGCCTATTTTTCTTTTTCATATAGGATTTTTGGTAATTCTATTTGGCGCGGCCGTAACTAGATACGTAGGTTACGAAGGCACTATGCATATTCGCGAAGGCATGTCCTCATCAACGGTGATAAGCGCGCAAGCCTATTATTTGGTAAACGCGACGGCTGGAGACGCAAAAGTATCGTATAACGAGCCTATATTGCTGTCTAAAAGAAGAGAAAACAACGTAGAGACCTCTTTAAAAGTAGGAGATAAACAAGTAGACGTTAAGCTTGTTGAATATATCCCCGACGCCATGGAGAGTTTAGTTGAAGATCCAAATGGCAAGCCAATAGCGAAACTTATGGTAACGGGTGGCGGTCAAGGCAAGCCTGTTGCGCTAGATCAAGGCAACTACTATGACGCTGGTAATTTTGTTTTAGATTTTGAGTCTGGTCTTCAGTTCGACAAACCTAGCGTTCGTATGTACATGGATGGCGAAAATCTTCTTATGAATCATGATATGCTACTTTCATACTTTAGAATGGCGGACAGAGCCAAAGGCGATTTGGTAGCCAATGACAAAGAAACTTTTAATCAAAGAGTGCTTTACAGTACGGATTTAGGGAGTTTCGTTCTTCGTGAATTTATGCCAAAAGCCGCCAAAAAAATCGTGAGCAATCCTGACGCCAAGGTGAAATCGTCTGGCGTTGACGCGCTTCGTTTTAGAGTGAGCGTTGATGGGAAAAGTTCTGAGCAGTTAGTCTTTGGAACAAGCGGAGCCATCGGTCAAGCAAAGTTTTTTAACGTAAACGGCGTTCAAGTAGACGTGGCTTACGGCGCGAAAGAGATTCCGATTCCTTTCAAAATCAAAGTGCTGGATTTTCAGTTGGATCGCTATCCAGGTTCCATGAGCCCAGCTTCCTACGCTAGTGAAGTCGAACTCATTGACGAAGCGAATGGCGTGCATATGCCTTATAGGATTTACATGAACAATATTTTAGAATATGGCGGTTTTAGATTCTTCCAATCATCATACGACCAAGATGAAAAGGGGACTATTTTGTCTGTAAACAACGACCCGGGAACTCTTCCATCATACATAGGGTATTTTTTGTTGGCTTTGGGAATGTACTGGACTCTTATAACAAGCAGTGGAAGATTTGCAAAACTTTCAGACAAAGCTAAAAAAGCTAGCGCTCAAAAATTTGTTCCGCTACTTTTGGCAATCGGACTCATCGTCGGCGTTACTCCATCGCATGCGCAAGATTTAGATCCAGCCGTTAAAATACTTCTCTCTTTTGACAAGAGTCACGCCGAAAAATTCGGTCAGTTAATCGCTCAAGACACCAAGGGTAGAATGAAGCCTATGGACACTCTTGCGACAGAAATTTTGGCAAAGTTGCAAGGTAGCGCAGAACTAAAAATTGGCAACGCTTCTTTGACCCCGTCTCAAGTCGTTCTTGGAATGATGATAAGACCAGACATCTTTAGAGACGTTAAAATCATCAAAACAAAAGATCCTTTGGTAAATAAAGAAATTGGCGTGGAAGATGGCGTTAAGTACGTTTCATTTTCCCAGTTCTTTGCAAATCCAGAGGATATGTCGGGTTATAAGCTTGGAAAATTAGCTGAGGAAGCTTCAAGAAAAGCGCCAAA
The DNA here is from genome assembly GCA_937914675.1 of uncultured Sulfurimonas sp. GTDB lineage: Bacteria > Campylobacterota > Campylobacteria > Campylobacterales > Sulfurimonadaceae > Sulfurimonas. Next base: position 17,993 of record CALDOC010000592.1, on the reverse strand, counting down.
AGATAGAAATAAGCTAGATAAAGCGGTGCTTAAAGTTGATGAAAAAGTAAATGTCGCCTATATGGTTTTTACGGGCTCGCTTATTAAAATCTGGGCAAAACCAAATGACGCGAACAACAAATGGTTTCCAACTATAGAAGCGCTTCAAACTTTTGACCCTAGCGAAGGAATCAAAGTTAGAGAAGCCGCCGTTAACTACTTTACAATGGTTGACGAGTCGTTAACTACTGGAAACTGGGCAAAGACGGATAAAGCGCTTGCAAAAATAGCGGAGTATCAACATGAATATGGTTCAGCCGTATATCCTAGTGAAAGCAAAATCGCGGCGGAAGTTTTTTACAATAAAACAAACGTGTTTGAGCGTTTATGGCCTCTATATTTTATCATGGGTTTTATACTTTTAATTCTTAGTTTCATTAAAATCATCTATCCAAAACTTAAAATGACGCTTGTTTCCAAGACGTCTTTAATCCTTTTAGCCATCTTTTTTGTGGCGCACACTATGGGACTCGCTCTTAGATGGTACATCTCTGGTCACGCTCCGTGGAGTAATGGCTTTGAGTCGATGACGTATATCGCTTGGGCGACGGTTTTGGCTGGATTTATTTTTTCAAAACATTCGCCTATCACGTTGGCGGCGACTTCGATTCTAGCTGGTCTTATTTTATTCGTGGCTCATTTGAGTTGGATGGACCCTCAGGTTACAAATCTTGTTCCCGTTTTAAACTCTTATTGGTTAAGCATCCATGTATCCATGATTACCGCTAGTTATGGTTTCTTGGCTCTTGGGGCACTTCTTGGATTTATAAACATCATACTTTTTATCGTCAAAACGGATAAAAACGAAAAGCATATCGCTCTTTCCATAAAAGAGCTAAACGCGGTGAGCGAAATGAGTTTGATGGTCGGACTCGTCATGCTTACGGTTGGAAACTTTTTGGGCGGCGTTTGGGCGAACGAGTCATGGGGACGCTACTGGGGTTGGGATCCAAAAGAGACGTGGGCTCTCGTGACGATTTTGGTTTACGCCGTCGTGGTTCACTTGAGATTCATCAAGTCGCTTTACAGTGAGTTCAACTTTAGCGTGATCTCCCTTTTGTCGTTCACGTCGGTTTTGATGACGTACTTCGGAGTGAACTACTACCTCGCGGGAATGCACTCGTACGCGAAAGGAGACCCGGTTCCAATCCCCGATTTCGTGCCCGTGACTTACGCCATAGTGTTCGTAGTTATAGCTCTCGCGTTTAGAAATAGAAAGATAGTATAAAGAAAAAAGATGGAGTTTAAAGGTTTTTCAAAAAAAACGCTCCCTTTTTTAAGCGACATTAAAAAGAACAATAACAAAGAGTGGTTCGAAGCTCACAAACCAGAGTACGAACGACTCATCTTAAATCCATCTCGCCTCTTCGTGGTCGAGATGGGAGAACACCTTCAAGCTTTGGTTCCCACGATAAACGCGGAACCAAAAATCAACAAATCCCTTTACAGAATCTATAGGGACACTCGAAGAATGGGCGTGAACAAAGCTCCAATCAAACATCGAATAGGCGTCATATTTTGGCAAGGCAATACAAAGAGAATGCAAAGCTCCTCTTTTTACATGCACTTTTCGCCAGAGGAACTCATGGTGGCGGTGGGAGTCAGATGGTTTGAAAAGCCGATGCTAGACGCTTTTCGCGAGACCATTCTCAATGACGCCAAACGAGATGAACTTGCTCACATCCTCACAACCGTCAAATCAAAAGACGCCTCTTACACGCATCTTGAAAAAGGCTACGTTCGCTATCCCAAAGGCTTCAGCGCGGAGATGTCGAACGCGGACTTGAGCCTCTACAAAGGCATGGCGACCTTTAAAACTTTAGACCCGCGTCTGATAGAAGATGGCGAAAAACTCATTGAGACGCTTTACAAAATATATGAAGACATGCTTCCTCTCCAACAGTTTATGTATGAGGTGAGTTTGAAAATCAAAGAGTGATGGAACTCTCACGCACGCCTTAAAAAATACTCCGCCATCTTCTCGAGAGTGTCCACTTGCGAGTAGTCCTTTTCTGGGACTTCTACTCGAAACTCTTCATTCATGGCGGTGAGTATCTTCAAAAAATCGAATGAATCAAGCTCCAAAGAGCGCTGAATGTTCTCATTTGGTTCTATTTCATCTTCTCCCACCTCTGGCGCGATCTCCAAAATATTTTTGATGATGGCTTTTTTAATCTTATCTATGGTCATAACAACTCCTTCGGATTTTGTAAAAGTTTGTTTAGTCTCTCTAAAAACTTCGCGCCGACGCGTCCGTCGGTCGCGCGGTGATCACCGGCGAGCGTGGCGCGCATCACTTTTCTGACGCACAGCGCGTCGCCCTCGGCCCAAGGCTCGTCGCGAATCGTTCCGAGACCCACGACCGCCAATTGCGGAGGATAGATGACTCCAAATACGCTATCAACCCCCAAGTCGCCCAAGTTCGTGATGGTTATGGTCTGTTTCGTCATCTCGCTTGAGCGGAGTTTATTCGCTCGCGTTCTGCTAATCAAATCACTCATGGAGAGCATGAGTGAGTCGAGGTTCATCTCCTGCGCGTTCAGAAGCGCGGGAGTGATTAAACCTCCTTGTCTCAGCGCGATCGCGATTCCGGGATGTATCTCTTGGCTCATGACATGCTCGTTGTCGAGCCAAAACCCGTTGAGCTCGGGCACCTCTTCAAGCGCCAAAACGACCGCTCGGACAAGCATGGCAACGGGAAGTATCCTCTCTTTAACGCTTCGAGTTTCGTTCAACTCCTCCAAGTAAGTCAAAGCGGGCGTCATGTTGATCGCGCTCGAGAGATAATAGTGCGGTATTTCTGCGTTTGAACGGCTCATGGCGGTGGCGATGGCTTGGCGCATGCCGTCCTTTTTTCCCGTTTTAAGCTCTTTTGTTTTTTTCGGAGTTTCCATGGTCGGCGTCGCCGCGGCTTCTACTTCTCTGAGCCGTATGGCGGCATCTCTAGTGGTTAGCGTCGTCAAGTCCACTCCAAGTTCTTGGGCTCTTTTTCTCGCGGCGGGAGAGACTTTCAGCCGCTCTTCTCTTGGCGTTTCTTCTTTCTTCACTTCCGCAACGGCTTTTGTCGGCGTCGGCTCCTCTTTGGATATGTCCTTTTTCGCCTCTTCTTCGCCCTTTGCGCGAATTATGGCCAGCGGCATGCCCACCGCGCATTCAGTCTCCGGTTCGACGAGGAGTTTCTCAATCACGCCCTCGTCAAACACTTCAATCTCGATGACGCCTTTGCTCGTTTCAACTTCGGCTATGACTTGACCTTTACTCACCGAGTCCCCCTCTTTGACTAGCCACTCCATCAAAACGGCCGATTCCATGTCCGCGCCGAGACTTGGCATCAAAAACTCTTTCATGATTCGCCCATCACTTTTTTCGCCATCGCGACGATTTTGTCGACTTGGGGGAGGGCGGCGTCTTCGAGATGTTTGGCGTAAGGAAGGGGAACTTCCACCGTGCAGACTCTCTCCATTGGGGCGTCGAGCTCGTAAAAAGCCTGTTCGTTTATTCTCGCCATGATCTCGGCGGAGACGCTTCCCGACTTCCATCCCTCGTCCACGATGAGAACCTTTCGCGTTTTTTTGACGGAGTTCATGATGGTCTCGTCGTCCAAGGGTCGAAGCGAACGCAAGTCTATCACTTCGGCGTCTATCCCATCTTTGGCCAAACTTTGCGCGGCGTCGAGAGCTTTGAAAAGGCTTATGCCGTAAGTGAGAACGCTCACGTCTTTTCCCTCCTTCGCCACGAAAGCCTTTCCTATGGGCAAAGGAGTAGCTTCGACGTCAAGGGAGCCTTTGGCGTTGTAGAGCAGGGCGTTTTCAAAAATCAGCACGGGGTCGGGGTCGGCCAAAGCCAGCCCGACCATGTCGTAGGCGTCTTGCGCGGTGGCGGGCGTTAAAACTTTGAGCCCGGGAACGTGGGCGAACCAACCCTCAAGCGAATGAGAGTGTTGGGCCCCAAGCTGTTTTCCTCCGCCCGTCGCCATGCGTATGACGAGGGGAACGTTAAATTGCCCTCCGGACATGTGAAGCAAAGTCGCGGCGTTGTTCACAATCTGGTCAAGAGCCAAAAGGCTGAAATTGACGGTCATTATCTCCACTATGGGACGCATGCCGTTCATCGCGGCGCCTATGCCAGCCCCAGTGAAACCGGACTCGCTAAGGGGCGCGTCGATGATCCGTTCTTCGCCAAACTCGTCCAAAAGCCCCATGCTCACCGCGTAACAGCCGCCGTAACGACCCACGTCCTCTCCCATCAAAAAGACGCGCTCGTCTTCGCGCATGGCTTTTCTTATGGCCTCTCTCACCGCCTCTCGGTACGTAGTCGCGTTATCCATCACTCACCTCCGAATAAACAAATTTTTCTAAATCCTCCACGGGCTCGAGAGCGCCGTTCTCCGCGAACTCCACGGCTTCGTCTATGACGCCTTTTATCTCTTCTTCAAACTCTTTGAGATTTATCCCAGACCACAGATTTAGCTCTTGAAGTTTGCGCTCAAACGCCAGCAAGGGGTCTTTCTCTTTCCACTCTAGAACTTCCTTTTTGTCGCGGTAAAGTTCGGCGTCAAACATGGAGTGGGCGCGAAAACGGTAAGTGAGACACTCGATGAACGCGGGACCTTTGCCATCTTTGACGTCCTCCACGGCTCTCGCGGCGGCTTTGGCCACCTCCGTGACGCTCATCCCATCCACCTGTTTTGAGCTTATCTTGTAGGAGGCGGCTTTTTTGTATATGTCCGTTTCGGACTGCGTATATTTCAAAGCGGTTCCCATGGCGTAGCCGTTGTTTTCGCACACGAACAAAACCGGGAGTTTCCACAAAGCCGCCAAGTTTAGAGACTCGTGAAACTCCCCCTCGGCCACGGCGCCGTCGCCAAAGACGCAGACGGTCACTCGCTTGCGTTTCATCATTTTGTCGGCCAGAGCCATGCCTACGGCCAAGGGCAAAGAGCCGGCCACGATGGCGCTCCCGCCGTAAAATCTCGTTTTGGCGTCAAAAAGGTGCATGGAGCCGCCTCTCCCACGAGAACACCCCTCAACTTTTCCAAACATCTCAGCCATGACGTTTTTCGCTCTCACCCCTCGGGCGAGCGCGTGACCATGTTCTCGGTATGTCGTCAAAACCGCGTCATCTTCGCCGAGAGCGCTCATGAGCCCGACGGCTATCGCCTCTTCTCCGATGTAAAGATGCAAAAAACCGCGAATTTTTTGATTGGAGTAAAGCTCGACGCACTTCTCCTCAAATCGGCGAATCAAAAGCATGCCCTTGTAAAACTCTTTCGCTTTTGCTAAATCTAATTCCATTTTAAACTCCTTTACTCTTCGAGCGTCGAGGTGTCCCCCTCGGGCAAACCCATCTCTCTCGCTTTGAGCAGCCTGCGCATGATTTTTCCGCTTCTTGTTTTTGGCAGATTTTCTTGAAACTCAATCTCTTTTGGAGCCACGGCGACTCCGAGTTTTTTGCGCGCGAACCCAATGAGTTCACGTCTGAGCTCATCGCTTGGTTCATAGTTCGTTTTTAGCGACACGAAAGCTTTCACCAATTGACCTATAATCTGGTCCGGCTTGCCGATGACTCCCGCTTCGGCGACGGCGGGATGCTCCATAAGCGCGCTTTCGACTTCAAAAGGCCCCACCATGTGACCAGAGGTTTTGATGATGTCGTCGGCGCGACCCACGAACCAGAAGTAGCCCGCTTCGTCTTTGTACGCCAAGTCGCCGGAGAGGTACCAACCGTCGACGAAGGATTTTTCATATTTTTCCTCATTGTGCAAATAGCCGCGAAACATGGAGGGCCAACCGACTTTCAGAGCCAAATCCCCCTCTTTGTTTGGCTCGGTGACTTCGCTGAGAACGCCTTCGTCGTCCACATGGACGATTCCCGCCACGATTCCGGGAAGCGGCCTTCCCATGGAGCCGGGACGAATGGTTTGAGAAATTAGGTTGGCTATCATGATCGCGCCGGTCTCCGTTTGCCACCAGTTGTCATGGATGGGAAGTTTGAGTTTTTTCTCTCCCCAGAGGACGGCTTCGGGATTGAGCGGTTCGCCCACGCTTTGAATGAGCCGTAAATTTGAGAGGTCATACTCCAAAGTGGGCTCGGAGTCTATCCTCATGAGTCGGCGAATGGCGGTTGGAGCGGTGTACCAAACGCTCACCTTCTCGTCTTGAAGCGTTTTGTACCAGCGAGCGGCGTCAAACTCGGCTTCATCCACTATATTCGTGACGCCATGCAACCAAGGGGTTATGATTCCATAAGACGTTCCCGTGACCCAACCGGGATCGGCCGTGCACCAGTAGTTGTCTTGCGGATGCAAATCCAGCGCGTATTTGCCAGTCATGTAGTGCGCGTAGATGGCTTTGTGGACGTGCGCCACGCCCTTTGGCGTTCCGGTGGTTCCGCTTGTAAAATGAAGTATGGACATATCTTCGGGGTCGGTTGGAAGTATCTCGAAATTCTCGGAGGCTTCGCTCATGAGGCGCGAATAGGAGAGCGTTTTCTCATTTTCGTCTTCATCGGCGTCGAGAAGCAGGACGTAGCGAAGATCAAGAAGCTCGTGTAAAATGGGGCGAACTTTTTTTTCATACAGCTTTTTTGTGGTCAAAAGAAGTTTGGCGTCTCCCTTTAGCATGCGTTGGAGTATCGGTTCGGGTCCAAACTGGGAGAAGAGGGGACACAAAACGTTTTGGTTTTTGAATATCCCCATGGCGGACGCGTAGAGCTGAGGTATGCGAGAGGAGAGGGTGAAGACCCTTTCTCCCTTTGCGAGATGGAGTCTCTTTAAAACGTTGGCGAATTTCGCGCTCTCTTTTTTCATCTCGCCAAACGTGTAAGTTTTTCTCTCACCGTTTTGACCCAGCCAGAGCAGGGCCGTTTTGTCCGACAACGCCCCGTTCGCGTGCCGGTCAATCGCCTCATGGGCGATGTTCAGTCCACCGCCGGGAAGCCCCTCGAATTCGCGCCCGACGTCCTCCCAACGAAACTCCCGACACTCACCCTCATAGTCGAGAAGGTTTGGTCTAAGCAAAAACTCATCTACGTTTTTTTCAATCAAATTCTCACGCATCTTCAATCCTTTACCAATATTTACCCATATCTTACATGCTTACTATGAAGAAACTATGGAGAAAACGTCCATTCTTATGTAATATAATTGGATATGGAAAATTTAATCTAGGAAATTAAAAATATGAAACTCGAATTGTTCGCCTCATGGGAACTCATAGATACGGGAATAGGAACGGCCGAATGGAACATGGCGGTGGACGAGGCGTTGTTGAGGAACTTCAAAGATGGGGACTCTCCCATTTTCAGGCTTTACAGATGGGAGGAGTCCCTCAGCGTCGGAAAGTTTTCAAACGTTGAGAGAAGTGTGGATTTGGAGTCGCTCAAACGCCAAAATCTCGCATGCGTGAGGCGCATGAGCGGGGGAGGCGTTTTGCTTCATGGTGGGGATCTCTCCTATTCGTTGATAGCGCCTCGCAAACTTCTAAAATCAAAAGGAGTCAAGGAGAGTTACCGTTATCTTTGCGGATTTTTGATCACCCTCTATGAAAAACTTGGTTACAGGGCCCAATTCGCCGGAGAATTGGGCTCAAGCTCGAAAAGTTCAAACATTTGCATGGCTTCAAACGAGAAGTATGACATTCTCATCGGAGGCAAGAAAATGGGCGGCAACGCCCAGCGCCACACCAGAAAGGTCCTGTTTCAACATGGAAGCGTTCCTTTGAACATGAACAAGTCGCGGTTGGCGGAACTATTTTTGGAAGAGTCGGGAGCGGACAACGTCGCCACGTTGCGAGAGTTGGGATGTTCACTCAAAGAGGAACGACTTGCGCAGACGTTGATCGAGGCTGTGGTTGAAACTTTTGGAGTCGAGACGGTGAGCGTCTCGCTCACTCATGAGCAGTTGATCCTCGCCAAAGAGCTTTTGAAAAACAAATACGCCAGGGAGGAGTGGAACTCTCATGCCAAACAAAATAGTTCGCAAGCCTGAGTGGCTTCGCAAAAAGATCACTCCAAGCGCTAACAAAGAGATGGAGGAGTTGCTAAGTCGAGTCTCGCTAAAGACGATTTGCCAAGAGGCGGCATGCCCAAACGTCAGCGAATGTTTCTCCAAAAAACAGGCCACCTTCTTGATATTGGGGAGCGTCTGCACTCGGGCCTGCTCGTTTTGCGCGGTGGGCAAAGGCAAGCCCTCGCCCCTTAATCCAGACGAACCTCGCAACGTGGCGCGGGGAGTCGTGGAACTTGGGCTTCGACACGTTGTCATAACAAGCCCCACTCGGGATGATTTGATCGACGGAGGAGCCGAGCGTTTTTGCGCGACCGTGAGCGCCATTCACTTCAAAGACCCTTCCATCGTCGTGGAGCTGTTGATTCCCGACATGGGAGAGAACGAAGAGGCGCTAAAAAGAGTCGCGAATTGCGGAGCGCGAATCATCGGACACAATCTCGAAACCGTGCCGCGTCTTTACCACGTGCGAAAAGACTCGGACTATGAACGCTCGCTTCGAGTTTTGAAGACGCTTTCGTCTTTGAATCCTTCCCTCGCCTTAAAAAGTGGTTTGATGCTGGGCTTTGGAGAGAGCGACGAAGAGGTTGAGAAACTTATGAAAGATTTGTTGGGCGTCGGGTGCAGATATCTCAGCATAGGTCAGTATCTCTCGCCCTCAGTTCATCATGAGAGAGTGGTCGAGTACGCGACGCCTCAAAGATTTGAGCGTTTGCGAGAGATGGGGATGAAGATGGGCTTTGCCTACATAAAAAGTTCGCCATACGCGAGAAGCAGTTATATGGCGAGTGAATATTTGGAGTCGAGATGAAAGAGTATGAAGCGGTGGTGATTGGAGCTGGAGCCGGAGGCTATGAGGCGGCGTTGGAGCTTGGAAGGGCGGGGGTGAAAACTTTGTTGGTAGAGAGAGAAAAAGAGAGAATCGGGGGAGTGTGTCTCAACGAGGGGTGCGTTCCCACCAAAAACTACTTGGAGAGCGCTTCTTTCATTTCAGTGGCTTCGCGCGCCCAAAAACTCGGCGTGATCATGGACGTGAAAGGCTTGAATCTTGAACGGCTCAGAGAGGAGACCATCGCCCTTAAAACAGAGATTCGAACTGGCGTTTTGTGGATGCTTGAACAGGCGAAAGTCCAATCGCTCTATGGCGAAGCGAGTTTTGTGGACGCTCACTCCATCGAAGTTTCCGGCGAGACGATTTCATTTGAAAAAGCCATCGTCGCGACGGGTTCACAGAGTAGAAAGTTGCCGCTACTGCCGATAGACTCCAAAAAAATCCTCTCGAGCGATGACGTTTTTGAGCTCACCGCGTTGCCAAAATCAATAGCCATCGTGGGAGTCGGAGCCATCGGGTGCGAATTCGCCACGTTTTTCAGCTCTTTTGGCGTGGAGGTCACTCTCATTGGTCGCGGTTCTCAGCTTCTTCCTCATGAAGACGAAGACGTTTCCAAGGCGTTGCTCAGGGCGTTTAAAAAGCGCGGCGTCAGGGTGATGACCTCGGCGACGATTTCAAAAGCCGAGATAAAAGTCGAGGAGGTTGAGTTGTTCATAAACCAAGGCGAGCCGATAAAATGCGAGTTGGTTCTCGTCGCTGCGGGGCGAACTCCCTACGTAGAAGGTCTCAATCTTCAAAACGCCGGAATCAACCGCGATGAAAAAGGATTTATAGAAGTGAGTCCGTCATTTCAAACTTCGCAAAGCCACGTCTACGCGATAGGGGATTGCGTAAACACTCCGGGCTTCGCTCACGCGGCGCGCGCCGAGGCGAAGGTGGCCGCGAGCAACGTCATAAACGCGAGGAAGGAGGAAAACGCAAGTGTTTCACCGTCCGCCGTTTTTAGCGACCCTTCGGTTGCGAGTTGTGGATTGAGAGAGAAGGAGGCGAAGGCGAGGGGAATTGAGGTTGAGGTGAAAAAAGCGTATTTCAAAGCCAATGCCAAGGCCAAAATTCACGGCGACGACTCCGGATTCGTCAAAATAATCGTCTGCCCCAAAAGCGGGATAATTTTGGGAGCCGCAATCATCGGCGCGCAAGCGACGGAAATCATTCATGAACTCTTGTTGGCCATAGAAAAAAAGCTCACGACGCGAGAATTAAAAGGAATGATTCACGTACATCCAAGCGTTTCGGAAATCATCAGTTATTTGTGACGTAACTATTTTACGAATACGTCCAAAGTTTTTAATACGATAAGAACTACGCCGGCGCCACCAATGTACCAACGCATCGTGCTTATAATCGTGTCTTGCATTTTTACTTGAGCTTGCTCAAACTTAGTTTCTAAACCTGAAAATTTGTTCTCCAGACCTGAAAACCTAGTCTCAAATCTTTGTTCAAGAGCGACTACGCTCGCGGTCACTTCATTTAGTTTATCGTCAAGATGATTTATGTGATTGTATTGCGACTTGAGCAACAGAGTGTTTATATCTTCTTGGTTGAGACCTTTGCCCGCGCTAAACTTCTCTTCTATCTCTTTTATCTTTGGCGATATCATCTCAATCAACATATCATCCACTCTAGTTTTGTCCATAATCAATCCTATCTAAAATATAATCAGATTTTATCAAATATACACTTAATAAACTCATCTTGCTATCGCGTCATTTTTGAAAAAAAGAATCCTCCCGCCCAACCGACGCCGCTCCGATTAGGAGAAACGTGTCCGCTCTCGGGCTGAAGTTTGAACGGGATGAGAAGTGGTTTCATGGGATAAGAGATTTTTTGGAGTGTTCCCTCAACGCTTCACAAGAAGGGCTTGGCTACGCTTTGGAAATCGTTGAGTACAAGTATGGGGATGAGTTTGCTTTTGAAAAATTCTCGCTCCGAAAAGACGGTTCATTGTCGATGGAGCAATTTTGCTAGACTGAACGTGAGTTTTGAAAAATCAAGGGAACGAATTTAAAACCGTAATGCTCCTTGCCTTCGACCTCGCCATTTGCGTTTTTTGTGACTTCGTAGATGGAGTGTCCCACTGGGATGACGAGTTTTCCTCCAACTTTTAACTGTTCTATCAACCCATAAGGAAACGCGCTCGCGGAGGCGGAGACTAAAATGCGGTCAAACTCTTCACCGACCACCCCCAATTCGTCTTTCGCTTGGATGATATTCGTGTTTTTGAGACCATATTTCGCAACGTTGGCCTTTGCAAATTCCAGGAGTTCGCTCACTCGTTCCGTTCCCGTCACGGAACCTTCCTCTCCAACGATAAAGCCGAGAATCGCGCTCGTCCAGCCAGAACCGCTTCCAATGTCCAAAATCTTCTCTCCCTCTTTTGGCCCAAGCATCTCCATCATCATCGCCACCGTTCTTGGCTGAGAGATGGTTTGTCCGTAACCTATTGAAAGCGGATAATCCTCATACGCGTCCGAGGCCGTCGGGTCGGCGACAAAGTCCGCCCTGTCTATCATTAAAAAAGCGTGAATGACACTCTCTTCTTTGAGAGCGCCCACGCTTATAAGATTGTTAATCAACTCGGTGTTGGAGGTCATGATTTTATGCCTCTTTTAAGTCGCTGACGTGATTTCTATCTTTTTCGCGTCCGCTTTTGGCAGCGATTTTCTGGGAATCGTGACGCTTAACACTCCATCTTTGTATTCTGAGGTGATATTTTCCGCGTCGCTATCTTCGGGAAGATCAAGAACTCGCTGAAACGAACCATAACTACGTTCAATTCTATAAAAGTCCTTGTTCTGTACCTCTTTTTCCCGATGCTTTTCCCCTTTCACTTTTAAGGTGTTGTTGACGTATTCAATGATTATGTCACTTTTGTCAATCCCGGGAAGTTCTATGTTGACGCTGTACTCTTTTTCGTCCGAAGCGATGTCCAAAGATGGTTTGAGCCAATCATTCGTAAACGCCAAGTCGTTCGACGACTCCCCTTTGAAACTGCTCTTTACCAAATCCAAGAGATGGTCAAACTCAGCCTCTATGTTTTGAAATGATGGAGAAAGTCCAAAAACATCCCCCTCCTTGTGAACGGGAACAACATCCCTTTTTTCAGCTTCCTCTTTTTTAAACCAATTCCATGGCACCAATTTTCCAAAATTCATAACGACTCCTTTTTTGTTTATTACGCCTAGGCGCTTACGATTTATTGTACATGGGAACTATGAAAAATATTCAAACGGTAGAACGGATTATGAACGAATTCGCCAATCGAAAGGGTTTGAGCGACTTGCGCAAACCCTCAAAACGCTACTTGTGGACGGACGCTTTCGCCGTTGCATATTATTGCACTGTAATTTTTTGAACGTTTTCAACTTCTGTTTTAATCTTTGGAATGGTCACTTCAAGTACGCCTTTTTCAGAAGCGGCTTGAATGTTTTCCGCGTCAACGCCTTTTGGAAGGGTGAAGCTTCTCTCAAACTTGCCATAACTGCTTTCAAGCTTGTAGTAGTCATCTTTTTTCACCTCTTCTTTATGTTTTCGCTCGCCTGATATGCTAAGGACGTTGTCTTTGACGTCTACTTTTATATCCTCTTTTTCCACTCCGGGCAAATCCACCTCGATATGGTAGGCGAACTCGCCTTCTCTAGTGTTTACGACTGGGGAAAATCCCATCAAATCCTCTTTAAAACTCAAGGACGGAAACTCAGCTCCCAAAGATGGAAACCTATGGCTTAGAGTTACAGATGGAAAAGCACCCGCGACTTTTCTCTCCAACTCACTCAACTCTTTTAACGGATTATATTTAGTAAGAAACATAACTTACTCCTTTTTTATTGTGTTGGGGAATTATATGAAACAAGTATGGAGGAATTATGGAGAAACGCGACGGGAACCTATGTTAGCCATGAATTATGATAAAATTTCTTTACAGAAACTTTACATGACGCAATAGGTTAATAATATATGCAAATCACGACGAAAGAGATAAAAGACAATGTACTTGGCGTTTATTATAAACGTGGCGTTGAGTACTACGCGATGGGCAGGGTGTTGGAGTATAAAGCTCAAACGCAATATGATGAGCATGGAGCTGAGCATATACTTATCACGGGAAAAGTTAGAGGCGGTGGCGGGATGGCGTATGCTCAAGAGATAGACATATGCCTACAGGATTATGAAGTAGTAATTGAGGGGAATTGTAGCTGTCCCGTAGACTACAACTGTAAGCATGTGGCGGCTGTTTGCATAAAGTACAACGTCGATGAAATGTCGAAAAAGTTTACAAATTTAGGCGGTCGTATCGCTTCGCCGGCCGCTTCGGCGAGTTCTTTGGTGGACACGTGGCTAGAAAATTTGCAAAAATCCACGTCTCAAGGCGTTAAAAAAGCGGATAAGAATCATCTCAATGGCGGCGAATACTTTTTAACTTATAGACTTGACGGCGTCTCGGATTACGAGAAAGGGAAGCTAAGCTTTTACAAGTCAAAAAAGCTTAAAAATGGCTCGATTAGCAAGGGTACGAAGCTTGATGGATACAAAGCCATTCATCAGTACTCCTATCGCGAACTCAAAAATGAGCAAGATGAAAATATACTTTCCATGGCGAACGCTCTTTTTGACTCTCACAGCTACAACCCAAGCATGCAAGCGTTGAGCGGAACTTTGGGCTACGTGATGGCAAAAGAGGTCGTATCTACCGGCAGATGTTATTATGATGTGAACCAAACGCCGCTGCGTTGGAGTGATGAGCTTTATCACGCGACTTTTGAGTTTAAACTCTATAAAGGGGAGTACGGTTTAAAGTCAAACATAGGCGCGAAAGTGTACAGACTCTTGGAAACCTTGCCTCCTTTGTTGCTCGACAGCTCTAGAAACACTCTCCAAGAGATTGACGTCGACATGAATACGTACAAACAACTTCTAAACGCGCCAAAAATACCAATAGAGGAGATTTCCAAAGTCTGCGCGAGCATTGGAAGGGCTGTTCCAAACCTTGACGTACAAACTCCAAAAGGGATGAAAACCACCGTAATCGACGCAAAGCCGATTCCAAAGATTCACTTGAAATACGCAAAAGAGGAGGAAGAAAAAAGCTTCAACTCTTTGAGCGTAAATTTCAACTATGGCGACTACGTGGTGAAATACTCGCCAAGGACGCAGATAAAATCTTTTTACGTGAACAACGCGAAAGTGGAGATTAAAAGAGATTTGGCTTACGAAGAGGAAGTCAAACGAGACATCGAGGCGTTTGGATTTGACGTGGAGATTCAAAACGACAATTTGGCGGTTGTGTTAAAAAATGAAAACAGACAAACCCAACTCAAAGCGTGGAGAGAGTTTTTGGAGAGTGGTCTGCAAACGCTTGAAGAAAAGGGTTGGTTGGTCGAGGCTGACGAAGAGTTTGACTTGAAGTTTGAACCGTCTTGCGAAGTCGTGGTTGAGAACGAAGATAAAAACGACTGGTTTAGCCTCTCTTTCAACATTGAGTTCAACGGCGTTTCTCAGCCCATAGCTCCTCTTGTCACGAGTATTATAGAAGAGTTTGACAACTTTGAAAATATGCCGGAGTTTGTAAACGTCGAAGTGAGTGAAAATCATTTCGTAGAGGTTCAAACAAAGCAAATAAAACCAATCATAAATACGATTATAGAACTTCTTGATAAAAAAGACAAAGATGGAAACATAAAAGTCTCTCCATTTGACGCTCACTTGATTGACTTCATGGACGAGGACGTCGTTTGGCGAGGCAACAAAGAGATTTTAGAACTCTCAAGCAAGCTCAAAGACTTTAAAGGCGTGACAAGGTCGGAACCTCCCAAATGTTTGGCCGCGACGCTTAGAGACTATCAGCAAGAGGGGCTCAACTGGTTGAACTTTTTGTACGAGTTTAAGTTTGGCGGCATTTTGGCCGACGACATGGGGCTTGGCAAGACCATACAAACGCTGGCTCACCTTTCCAAACTCAAAGAAGAGGGCAAGCTCACAGGTCCCTCTCTCATCGTCATGCCGACCTCGCTCATAGCCAACTGGAAAAACGAAGCCAAAAAATTCACTCCAAATTTAACTGTTTTATCTCTTCATGGACTCGATAGGGCGGAGCAATTTTCCAAAATAGAGGGGTACGACCTCTTGCTCACGACTTATCCTTTACTCGTGAGAGACGAAGAGAAGTTGAACGCTCATAAGTTTTTTTATATTATTTTAGACGAAGCGCAAAAGATTAAAAACCATAAAACGAAGATGGCGATAACGCTAAAAACTTTTAAAAGCGAGCATAGATTGGCTCTAAGCGGAACGCCAATCGAGAATCATTTGGGAGAGCTTTGGAGCATCTTTAGCTTTTTGATGCCGGGTTTTTTGGACACTTTGAGTTTTTTTAAAAACTTCTACCAAACGCCGATAGAAAAAGAACACAGTTTCGAGAAACAAAATTTGCTCAACAAACGAGTAAAACCCTTCATGGTGAGGCGAACGAAAGAAAAAGTGGCGCATGAGCTTCCAGCGAAATCCGAGATAATAAAGTACACCCAGTTTGAATCCAAACAATCGAAACTTTACGAATCCATACGCGTGACGATGGAGAAAAAAGTGAGAGACGCCGTCGCGAGCAAAGGTTTGGGCTCGTCCCACATCACCATACTCGACGCGCTTTTGAAACTGCGTCAAGTTTGTTGCGACCCGAGTCTGCTCAAAATCGACGAAGCGAAAAAAGTGCGTGAATCCGCGAAGTTGGAACTCCTTTTAGAACTTGTCGACGAACTGCTTCAAGAGGGCAGAAAGATACTTCTCTTCTCTCAGTTCACCTCGATGCTGGCGATCATAGAAGAAAAAATAATCCAAAAAGAGATAAGCTACTCGAAACTGACGGGCTCCACGATAAAACGCGAAGAGGCGATAGAGAAGTTCACTTCGGGAAAAGCCGACGTCTTTCTCATCTCGCTAAAAGCCGGTGGAGTGGGGCTCAACCTCGTCGAAGCGGACACCGTAATCCACTACGACCCATGGTGGAATCCGGCGGTCGAGAACCAAGCGACCGACAGGGCGTACAGGATAGGGCAAACCAAAGCGGTTTTCGTGTATAAACTCATTGTCGAAAACACCATAGAGCAAAAGATATTGGAACTACAAAAGAAGAAACAAGCTCTGCAAGATGGAATCTATGACGCGGATAAGCAACAAGAAGACATTAAGTTTAGCGGGAACGAGTTGCTGGAACTTTTGAAATAACTTAGTTACGATACTAGATATAAATTTTAAAAAAACAAGGATTATGAATGCAGATAAGCAATATAAATATAGAAAATTATAAAAAATTCGATTCTTTAAAACTTGATTTTAAAAATCAATTTACGCTCATTATTGGTGAAAATGGGAGTGGTAAAACTTCAGTTTTAGATGCAATTGCTACTCTATTAGGTGGATATTTGCAAGCGTTTAGTGACATTTCATCTGCTGAAAGACACTCCATATCTAAATCTGACATTAAATTGGACATAATTGATATAGATGAAAATATATCTGTAAAATACAATACGCCTGTTATTATTGATGGAACTTGTAGCCTAGACAATACAGAGGTGTTTATTAAACGGATAAGGCAAAATGCGGGAGCGAACACAGCAACAAAACTTTCAAAAGAGGAGAGTAAAAATCTCCTCGAACTTGTTCGTTTATTTGAAAAAGATAATAGTAAAATTTTACCTATTATATCTTATCACGGTACAGGCAGATTATGGGAACAAGAAAATAAAAAAAGTTCATCGATGGAAAATCTTACAAGGTATGATGGATACAAAGATTGTTTAAATGCAAAATCAAATTATAGAAACTTTATAACTTGGTTTAAAAAGCAAGAAATGAATGCTTTTAATTTACGAAAAGAGATTCCTATTTTAGAAGCGGTCAGGAATACTGTTAAAAAAATGATTTCAATACTTACCAAAAAAGACGTTGAACTTTTTATATACCGTGAAGGTGATTTAGAGATAAAATATAAAGATGAAGAAAAAAGAGAAAAAATTTCAAATTTAAGTGATGGATACAGAAATATCATAGGTATGGTTTCTGATATAGCCTATCGGATGGCTATTTTAAATCCAACATTAGGATTGAGTGTAACTGAAAAAACGTCAGGCGTCGTTTTGATTGATGAGATTGATTTACATCTTCATCCCAAGTGGCAAAAAGAGGTTGTGGATATTCTTACCAAACTATTTCCTAAAGTGCAGTTTATAGCCACTTCGCATTCCCCCTTTATAATACAAACCCAAACAAGCGGAAGCATCATTAAGCTTGATGAGTCAAATGAAGCTTTATCCGTTAACGCTACGCAATTGAGCATCGAAGACATATCCCAAGATATTCAAGATATTCAAACACCTCAAATGAGCGCTAGAAAAATAGAGATGTTAGAAGTAGCAAAAGAGTATTTTGACAAGTTGGAGCTTTTAGAAAAAGGTGGAATTTCACAAGAAGAAGTGGAACATATAAAGATGCGATTGGATGAAGTCTCGGCAATATATGATGACAACATGGCTTATGTCGCGTTTTTAGAGAGAAAAAGACTCATCACTGAAAGTAAGTTATGAGACCGGTCAACAGAGGCTCAGTGCCAAAAAAAGAAGATGGAACTGACAAAGTTTACACTTCATATAAACAAGCGAAAGATGATTTGAAAAATGCTTTGGGCGCGTATTGTTCCTATTGTGAAATGCCAATAGACAATCAAGTCGACATAGAGCATGTGGTTCCCAAAAAGCATGATGACACTTTAGAAAACGAATGGAGCAATTTTTTACTCGCTTGCAAAAGTTGCAACATTATCAAATCAAACAAGAATATTGATAGAGAAGGCTATGTTTTTCCAGATACTCATAATACTTCATTTTTGTACGAGTATTTTGAAAACAATGTGAAAGTAAGAGAGAATCTATCGCCAGACATTGAAAAATTGGCGAGCGCCACCTTTGGTTTGGTTCAATTAAATAGAAAACTAGATACTTCAAACATGACGGATGACAGAGCGTGGGCAAGACAAAGATCTTGGCAAGAGGCGAAAGAAGC
>CALDOC010000591.1 GCA_937914675.1 uncultured Sulfurimonas sp. | reverse complement strand
AGATTGAGAAAAAAATGGATATAGAAGTATTGGCACTAATAGGGAAAAAATAAATAAAAGTGGTATAAAATGTCTTAAACTGAGTGAATTGAGTGTTTTTGTCAAATAAGCGGTTAAAATATTCCACTTTCCATTACCGTAATTATTTTTAGCCAAATCACTGAAATTTTCTCTGGCATAGTACGTTGATTTCACGTCTGGTACAAGATAAATTTTTCCACCGCCATGAATAATGCGCTTATTTAACTCTATATCTTGATTTCTAACCAATTCTTCATTATAAAGTCCATATTTTTCAAATACCTCTTTTCTGTAGCAACCAAACGCAACTGTATCAACTTCTATAATCTCTGCTGAACCTGTTCGAAAGCTTGCATTGCCTACGCCTAGTTTATGCGATAAAATCTCTTTAATAGAGTTTGATTTACTATTTTTATTTTTAACGTCTGTTATCAATATTGGTCCAACACAATCAGCGTCTAACTTGATACTATGCTTGGTTAATTTAGTAAAATAATTTTTAGCATAACTCGCATGGGCGGAAATAATAAAGATAAAATCTCCTCTCGCATGTTTAATGCCTATATTCATAGCAATTGGAGCAATTTTTTTCTTATTATCCAAAACTCTTATAAAACTATATTTTTTTTGAAAAATTTTTATAATCTCTCGCGTTCCATCACTACTCATCCCATCGACAAGCAACACTTCCATATCTTCTTTTTTATAATCACTCTTTATGATGGATTCTATACAACTCTTAATGTATTTTTCTTCATTGTAAATAGGGATAATGATAGATATTTTACTCATGAATCAATCCCTTGTAAACCTCAAATAATTTCTTCTCTTCCATCGTCCAATTATATTTATCTAAAACCGCTTCTTTTCCATTTTTTGCCATACTTTGCGCTAAAACTGGATTATCAATTATTTCTTTAATTGCGGCCGCTATTGACTTTGGCTCAAGCGGATTGACACAAATCCCACAGTTTGCCCCCTCAACAATAATTTTCCAATACTCAAAATCAGAAGCTATTACAGGAATTCCAGCCGACATATATTCAAACATCTTAACAGGTAAAGATTCTATATAGCTAGGTGTTGGGTGAAGAGTAACAAGTCCTAAAACAGAAGTTTGCAGTATTTCATTGACCTCGTCTCTACCTACAAACCCTCTGAAATCAACTCTCTTCCAAGCTTTTAAAGATTTCACCTCATCTTCAAACTTGTTGGAAAAAAACGCCCCAGCTAGGACTAAAGTCACACCATCCAAATACTCCAATGCTTGTACAATTTCTTTGACGCCTCTCGTATTGTATAAAGCCCCAATATAAGCTATTTGATTATGAACTTTTTTACTATCTATCTCATGAAATTCTTCTAAAATAGGATAGTTGTTTACATCTATACTTTTGCATCCATAAGATAAAAATTTATCTCTTATAATCGGTGTTGCCGCAACTATGAAATCAAACTTTTTTAAACTATTTTTTTCATAAATTTTGTAAATAGTTGAAGCTATTTTTTTCGTAACACTATTTAAATAGTGTTTTGCCATAAGTTGTTTTGGCACGTCTTCATGAGAATCAAAGATGACTTTTTTACCATGTTTTTTCAGCTTCAAACCAACAAAGATAAGTTCAGGGTCATGAAGATGGTAAATGTCGCTATCTAACTCTTTCGCTTTTTCATAAACATTTTTTACAGTTGTCGTCATTCGAGAGATTCTACCGCCGGTTTTAGCGCCTACGTCAAAAATTTTCACTTTATTCTTATTCTCATGACCTTGCCCATCCGCAACGACCAAACTCACTTCATAGTCGTCATTTTTAGCTAAAGAGCTACACATTTTTATGAAAATTCTTGTGTCGTATCTTGGGTGGGCTGACGTGAGGTGCGTTATTTTAGTTTTCATTAGCCCTCTTATATAAAGAGATATATTTATCTCTATTAAACTCTTTTGAAAAATATTTTTTTACATATTTTTTTTTCATCTCAAATAACTCTTTATCTATCTCTTCATATTTTTCAAATGGTATATTTTCTAAATCGTCTACGATAAAACCTAAATCACTATTGACCAACTCTTGATTTGCCGCTAAATTTGACACAAAAGGAATGCATCCTGAGATAATGCCCTCCACGAGACTTAATGAAACAGAATCACTCTTTGGAATGGAAACATATATCTTTGACCTGCAATAGTACTCATAATTTTTTTTACTATCTACCCAGCCTACAAATGCAACATTTTTATTTAACCCCAGCTTTTGAGCCATCGCTTTTAATTTATCTGTGTCATTTCCACTTCCTGCAATAATCAACTTCCAATCTTGATGATCTATTCT
>CALDOC010000590.1 GCA_937914675.1 uncultured Sulfurimonas sp. | reverse complement strand
TTATTTGTCTTTCATTAAGAATATGTTTTCTATGGTTATCCCAAAATTTTGTTTTTTGGATAAGATAATCAATATTTTTGAGTGCGTTCATCATTGAATTTTTTAGAATATTTAAGTGCCATTCAAGCCATGGTGTAATATCAAAGTTTCTATTTTTAAATAGATTGGTTGTACTGTCTAATGTATCGTAGTAACCTTTTCTATCATTGCTTATCGCAGTTGAGATGGAGTAGAGCTTAAACTGTGTGTGTAGAGTGCTTTTAGAGAGAAGATAGTCTGTGATTGCTCTAGCAATTCTTCCATTACCGTCATCGTAAGGATGAATGGCGACAAACCAAAGATGCGCTATCGCACTTTTTATATAGATATTTTCATCACTACTATTGCAATACTCTAAAAAGCTTTTTATATCCTCTTCAATCTTTGCTACTGGCATTGCTCTGTAATGCACTTTCTCAAATCCAATAGCACCTGAGACAACCTCCATATCATCATCTTTTCTAAAGTCAGCAATAGTAATCTTATGCAACCTACTGTAATTATTTTCAAAGAGGCAGTTGTGCCATCCATGAAGTCTATCAACTGTTAAAACATCTTTGTTTAAACTACAATCTATCAGTATCTCTACAAGAGAGTCTGTTTCAGCCGTTGAGTATTTATCGCTTCTTGAGTCAAAATATTTATCAAGCTTTTTTCGAAATGATGAGCGGATACTCTCTCTTACAAATATTTCACCCTCAATGAGAGATGTATGAATCGCTTCATCTGTTAAATTATCAATCTCAATTTTTCTAATATCATCTTGATTAAAGAGCTTTGCCATACCATCAAGTATGCCTCGATGATAGTCAATCTCACTCATTAATACCGTAAGCTTTGTTTTGTCATAATGAAAGTTAGGATAATTTGGATGTTGCCATATCCATTTGATAATTTCTTCACTCATGATTTCCCCTTTTGAGTCGAATAATAACTATAATGGTATCATAAATTGAGTCGATTAGAAGTTATAATCGTATCATTGAAAAGGTACGCCGTCAAAAAACTATCATCTAACCCTTTTAAAAAAGTCGTCCAATGATTTTTGTGTTCGTCGATTTTGAATCTACTAAGCTTCGCTCACTTCCTTTTTCTTTTATAATTTTCTCTTATTTTAAATCTCTTTTCTTATTAACGTTTCATTAACGACATAACTATACTATTACAATAACAAATGACTTAAAGGATATTTATCATGCAAACGATAGATCAATTGGTTTTAGACGAAAACAATATGGCGTTTCATCCCATGATGGGAAATAGTTATCAGCTCAACGCCATAGCGAGAGAGATACTCACTCTTGCAAAACATCACAAAAGCAAAGATGAAATCATGGAAGAGCTTTTAGAAAAATACGACGTTTCTAAAAATGAGCTCTTTATCGACGTGAGCGACTTTTTTTCTAAACTTAAAGTCTATGGATTGGCCTAATGAAAGTAGCGGTTAGCGGGCTTAACAACACGGACAATCCAGCTCCGGGAATTCCAGTCATAAAAAGTTTACAAGAAAAAAATTCGATAGTCGGTTTTGCGTACGACCCCAACGAACCGGGAAACTACATGAACATGTGTGAAAAAGTTTACATGATGCCTTATCCCTCACTAGGTTTTGAAGAGTTGAAAAACAGACTTTTATACGTTCAAGAAAAAGAGGGTCTTGAAGCCATCATCCCCAATCTGGACGCGGAACTTCCACTTTACATTAAATTTCAAGACGAGATTGAGGCAATGGGGATAAAACTCTGTCTTCCATCTTTGGAAAATTTTGAACTCAGAAACAAAAACAAGTTGGACAAACTCTCCAAAAAATTGAACATGACTTATCCAAAAACGTATGAAGTCAGTAGTCTTAGAGAGCTTGAAGAGTGCACCAAAGAGTCTAATTTTCCTCTTATGATTAAGGGAAATTATTACAAAGCTTACAAGGCTCACAATTTGGAGAGCGCGATAGAGAGCTTTTATAAAATTTCCAACGAGTGGGGTTTTCCAGTTTTGGTTCAAGAAGTTGTAAAAGGCGAAGAGTTAAATCTCGTAGGCGTTGGCGATGGCAAAGGCGAACTCAAAGGCGCCGTAGCCATCAAAAAGCTCACAACCACCGAGATTGGCAAGATATGGACGGGTGTCACCATACAAAATGAAAAATTGATGGAAATAGCCAAAGATTTTGTCAAGGACACGAAGTGGAGAGGTCCTTTTGAATTGGAGTGCATAGTCTCCATGAACAACGTTTTCATGATAGAGATAAATCCGCGTTTTCCCGCATGGGTCTATTTCGCGACTGAAATAGGCGTGAATCTTCCTCAAATGGTAGTGGACATCATGCAAGACAAAGATATAAAGTCTCAATTAGAGTATCCTCAAAACAAGATGTACGTAAGATTTACCGGTGAATTGGTTACCGATTTCACCGATTTCATAAAACTATTTTCGACCAAGGAGTTGTAGATGTCAAAAATTAAATATCAAAAACCGACTATAAACAAGATAGATTTCGCGATGGCTTCAAAATATGGCAGTCCCATGAAAACTCAAAAAATACGCTCTGAAATAGACGGCGTGAAAGTGAGTGACTTGACTCAAAAATATGGCTCGCCTCTTTTTGTCTTTTCTCAAAGAAAAATGGAAGAGTTGTATCACAATTTACATTCGGCGTTTAGTTCGCGTTATCCCGATGTGACGTTTGGTTGGAGTTATAAAACAAACTACTTAAATGAAATTTGCAAAGTCTATCATGACTTGGGTTCCATCGCGGAAGTCGTAAGCGAGTTTGAATATCAAAAAGCTCGCGCTTTGGGAATCGAGGGCAAAGACATTATTTTTAACGGTCCTTACAAACCTTACGCCGATTTGAAAATCGCCGTGCGAGAGGGCGCTAAAATTCATGTGGACAACTTGTTTGAGTTGGACGATTTGGAAAAAATCGCGGATGAGTTAAACATGAAGATTCCAGTCGCCATTCGTATAAACATGGATACGGGAATCTACCCGCAATGGAGCAGATTTGGGTTTAACTATGAGAGCGGCGAGGCATACGAAGCCGTCAAAAGAATCTATGACGGGGGAAAAGTTTACTTAAATGGACTACACACGCACATAGGCACTTTTATGCTTGACTCAAACGCCTACAAAGTGGCGACGATTAAAATCATGCAACTTAAAGAACAAGTGGAACGCGACTTTAAATCTCAAATCGATTACATTGACCTTGGTGGCGGTTTCGCGAGTAAAGCGAATCTAAAAGGCGTCTACCAATCCGCGGACGTCATCGTCCCCACTCCCGATGATTACGCGGAAGCCATAACGAATGTCATATACGAGATGAACAAAAGTGAAAACTTGCCTAAACTCTTTCTTGAAACGGGTCGCGGCATGATAGACGAAGCTGGTTTTCTTCTCACGAGCGTTCATGGATACAAAAGATTTCCCGACGCCAAAAAAGGGTATATTTTAGACGCTGGAGTGAACCTGCTTTACACTTCGACATGGTTTAACTACAACATAGAATTAGACAAACGCTATGAGGGCGATAATGAGGCGTCAATCTTAAATGGTCCGCTTTGCATGAACATTGACGTCATTGAAGAGAGCATTATGCTTCCTCCCCTAAATCGTGGAACCATCTTGAGCGTTTCTCCCGTTGGAGCCTACAACTATACGCAAGCCATGCAGTTTATTCGCTATAAACCGGCGGTTGTTCTCATAGACAAAGATGGGCAAGCCAAACTCATTAAAGACGTTGACGATTTAGGAACAGTCAATCATAAAGAGGCGTAGTAGAGCAATCATGCAGAAATATAAAAGCCTTTTTTTTAGCGCCGTAAAGCCATATAGCTCCATTTTATTTTTAAACAATAAATACGCGGGCTTATTGCTGTTATCTATCACTTTTTTAAATCCATCGGTCGCTATCAGTGGCGTTTTCGCAGTTTTGTTCAGCGTCCTCTTCGCTGATTTTTTAGAGTTTAAAGAGTCCTATTTGGCGCAAGGATTTTACGTCTATAACTCGCTTTTGGTGGGGATGGGCATAGGGTTCATATTTTCTCCTTCATTGACGAGCTTGGCGCTCATCGCCATCTCTTCGGCCTTTACTTTTATGCTCTCATTTATGCTCAACCGACTTTTTAGCGTATACAAAATCCCCATTCTATCACTTCCATTTTCTCTTGTCACCATGTTTGTCTATTTGGCGTCGCTTAAGTACTCGGGGTTACTCTCTACGTTAGTGAACAATACAACTCATTATGATATAGCTTTGCCTCTCGTTATTAGCGCTTTTTTGAAATCTTTTGGCACTATTTTTTTCTTGCCAACGAACGTGGCTGGAATTTTGATGATACTGTTGGTACTCTATTTTTCAAGAATCATGGTCGTCATGGCTCTTGTCGGCTTTTACTTTGGCGTTTTAATTCATAGTCTTTTGATAGGTTCTTTCACTCAAGCGCTTTACGACCCCTACGCCTTTAACTATATTTTAGTCGCAATCGCTCTATGCGGGATTTTTCTACTTCCAACGCTAAAAAACTTTTTTTTGGCGCTCGTTGGCGTCGCCATTAGCGTGGTTTTAACCGACGCCATCACAATTCTTTTTAATTATTACTCCATTCCCGTTTTCACTTTGCCATTTAACATAACGGTCATAGTATTTATATTCATACTCTCAATCATCTATTATAAAGAGTTCAACATGGAGATAAAGTCGACGCCAGAAGAGTCGCTCTCAAACTACCTAAGCAAAATCTTTCGTTTTGGAACGCTTTACACAAAGATATCTTTGCCTTTTAGTGGCGTTTGGAGCGTTTATCAAGCCTTTGACGACGAGTGGACGCACAAAGGCGAATACAAATACGCGTACGATTTTGTAAAAAAATCGGATGGCAAAAGTTATAAAAACGATGGACTCCATTTGGATGACTATTACTCTTTTGGAGAGTCCATTTTATCCCCCGTCAATGGCTACGTGGTGGACGCGAGACATGATTTGGTGGACAACGTCATAGGGGAGGTCGACAACATAAACAATTGGGGCAACTACGTAATCATAAAAAGTGATTTAGGCTTTTTTGTGGAGATTAGTCACCTTTTACAGTACTCTTTAAGCGTCAGCGTTGGAGAATACGTGAAAGTCAACAAGGTGCTCGCCAAGTGCGGCAACAGTGGTTATTCTCCCGAGCCGCACATTCACGTTCAGGCGCAAGAGATAGGCGCGCTTGGTGGGTTTACTAGAGAATTCAATTTTGGCGAGTACATACAAAACGAAAAACTAATCTTAAATAGTTTGCCTAAAAAAGATGAACTCATTACGTCCGTCATGAACGATAGAAGCATAAGTTCAAGGTTTTTATTTATCTTGGACGACGAGTTTAAATATGAAGTTTTTGTAGATGGCGTTAAGAAAGAAGACGTCTCTTTTGTTGTTAAAATGAATGAAATCGGAGAGTTTTATTTGGAAGACAAATCTGAAAATAGACTCTACTTTTACAACGACTTAAAGCAGTTCTATTTTTATAATTACGAAGGAGCTGAATCCTATCTCAAACGATTGTTCATCTTGGCTCCGCGCTTGCCTTTCGTTAGTTCGCAAGAGGTGGAATTTAAAGATTATTTACCCGTATATCTTGTCAAAAGTAAGTTGCAAAGTATGCTGATAGTCCTTATGTCCACCATAAAGAAAGATTATTACAAAGTGGAACATGTCTATAGTTTTGATGGGAAAACTCTATCTTCAAAGTATGGAGAAGTGACGCTCGAAGCCATGAAAAAAGGTTATGTGAAAATTAAGTACGATAACGTTGAATTAAGGAGAGTGATTTGAAAAAGTTAATATTGGCGTCCATTTTAGTTTGTGGCAGTTTGATGGCGGAGGTCATGACGGTTTTACCATACGTGGGGGGAATTGATTACGGCAAGGATGGCTCTAAATCCATAAAAGACAAAGCGCTTCTCGTTGGAGCTTACGCAAGCGTTGGAACTTTGGACTATTTGGTCGAATTTGGCTATAGCAACATCAACGCGACCTACAAAGACTCAACCTTGAAAAACCTAAGTCAAGATGATTTTTTCTTGGCTTATAGTAAATACTATGAAAAGTTTATGTTTAAAATAGCCACTCACCACGTGAGCACGACGGACGTGGAACTAGGGGACGCCAACGTGCTCATCGCTTCTTTAGGTGGCTATAATTGGTTTGGCTACGATAAGCTCAGTTATGGTCTCGATGGGTATTACTCTTACTACTCCAAAGGTCACGATGAAGGCTACGCCGCGCTAAAGCCCATAAGCGTCGTCCAATTTACGCCATATCTTAGTTTTTATAAAGCCATAAATTTCAACTGGGGCAACACGCTACTCTTAAAAGCAAACTATCAAATAACGAGTGATTTTTTAAAAGATAACTATACATCCTTTGAAATTAGTGATACAATATACTACAATAGTCTGTTTGTAACTCTCAGAGCTTATGGCGGTGAGATGAAGGCGGGCGTAAAAGATGGAGGCGCTACGGTGTTTAATACTTTAGATTTGATGAAAACGGGTTATGGTCTAAAACTTGGATACTTTCTGAGCGGAGGTTTGGTCGCGACTCTTAGTTATGACGCGAACGTCTACAGAGAGTATGATGAAAACGGAGTCACGAATGGAACTCCCACAATAACTCAAGACGCTCAAAACGCCGTAGCCCTCGTCAGCTTAAGTTATAGCTTCT
>CALDOC010000589.1 GCA_937914675.1 uncultured Sulfurimonas sp. | reverse complement strand
TTTGGAGTTGGATACTCCGGATACAAGCTTTTATACGACTCAACGCCAAACATCATAAAAATAGATAGATTTTTTTTACAAGACATCGAATCAAATTTAAAGAAAAAACTACTTGTTACAAGCATAACCCACCTAGCGATTCAACTTGGAGTAAAAGTGATCGCGGAGGGAGTCGAGACAAAAGAAGAGTTACTTACTTGCAAAGAGATTGGTTGTCACATGGTTCAAGGCTACTTAGTTCAAAAACCCACCAAAAACAGTGATGAAATCCTTCAAAAGTACGCTCATATTGAAGTCATGGTCAATAGCGACAAAAGAAATAAGAAAAAATCTTCAAAACTAGAAAATTATCTTGACAAACCTGGTCCGCTACATATTGACACAAAAATGCAGCTAGTTATAGAGTATTTCAAAAAAAACAGTACTTCCGACGTCATACCCGTAGTCAACTCGTTTAATGAGCCTATGGGGATACTCCAAGAGAAGCAAATAAAAGAGTTTTTATACTCCCCTTATGGAATGTCGCTTTTACTCAACGATGGACCCAATAAATCAAAACTTAAAAATCTTATAAAATATTGTGGATTTGCGGATATTAGTAGTAGCATATCCACTCTTGTTGAACTATTTTCCAATAATG
The DNA here is from genome assembly GCA_937914675.1 of uncultured Sulfurimonas sp. Taxonomy (GTDB): domain Bacteria; phylum Campylobacterota; class Campylobacteria; order Campylobacterales; family Sulfurimonadaceae; genus Sulfurimonas. The sequence continues at coordinate 12,712 of CALDOC010000589.1, read as the reverse complement.
CCGATTCCATTGGAATCATTATTACGAAAAATTCAAAGTATTATGGATTTATGTCAGCCCGGGCCATTATCTCAATCATGAATGAAGAAAATTTAATAGTGGCGAGAGATCAAAACCCTCTCACAAAACTCCCCGGCAATAGAATCATTGAACACTATTTAAGCAAAATACCAACCGATGCTCATGACTACGCTTTGTGCTATTTTGATTTGGATAATTTCAAAGCTTTTAACGACGTCTATGGCTTTAGAAATGGAGATAGAGTCATACAACTTTTTGCGGACATGCTACGAAAAGAGTTGTCAAGCGATTTTTTTATAGCGCACATTGGAGGGGACGACTTTTTTTGCGCCATAGACGTTGAATCTGAAACGTCCATTCATGAGATATTTTCACTTGTGCAGAAGTTTACAAACAACGTTAAAGAATTTTATTCTCAAGAAGATAAAAAAAATGGCTATATTATCTCAACGGGAAGAGAGTCCACTAAGAAAAAGTTTCCACTCTTAACCGTCAGCGCGTCAATAGTCATTTTAAATCAGCACACTAAAAATAGAAATATAGACAATATTAACAAAATACTCTCTTTACAAAAAAAAGTCGCAAAAGAAGAGGTAAATCATATCTCTATGAGCAGTGTCTTATGAGAACTAAACGCAAAATTATCAATCTCTTTGGCGATACCAATGTTTTTAGAAGAACTCCTAAAATTAAACGAGGACTTACAAGAGTTCATTTATCAGGCAAGTACGGCTATGAATGAAAATTTATTCATATCATTCAGGTCTACTCTTTCTATGTTCTGCTTAACTCTTAGATACTACAAAGAGATATCGCCTATGGCAAATACAATTACAGAGTTTTTAAATCTTATAAATACAAATAAAGATGAAACTATCAATATGAATAGCTTAAAACTAGAGTTAAGCGGCGAAAGTGTGGATATGGAATCGAATCTAGACGACATATTTGACTTTTAATTGTAAGCGCGTATTCTCGTCATCATATATTAACTACAAGTTTGTATACTTCCACAACTATTTATGAGGATTTTTTATGGGAAATATAATCGTTTTAGCGCTTCTTGGCGCAGTTTTTTACTATGTATACAAAAGTTACAACAGATACACCGACTACTCAAAAGAGGCGTTTAAAAATTTTTCCGTCTCTCATGAATCGCTCAAAAGAAGCGAACTTGGTCTTTTTGTGGCGCTTGTCGCAAAAGTCGCCAAGGCGGACGGCAGAGTAGACGCGCTCGAAGCGCAATTGATTGGCATTATGTTTGACGACATCTCAGCCGTCTTTCCAGAACCCCAAAAAACGAAGAGCATACTCAAAGACATTTTCGATGAAGAGAAAAAAAGAGACGACGACCTTGTAAAGATAGCGAGCGCGCTGGGAGAAGCGACCAAACGAGACAAAGCGAAACAACAGCAGTTTATGGGCTTTTTGATTCAACTCGCCTTTATTGACGGTGAGGTTAGTTCAGGCGAAGACGACGCGCTACAAGAGATAGCGTCGGCCATGGAATTTGACCCAAAAACTTACCATGCGATTTTTGAACAATTTGAAAAAATGACGCGCAACATGACGCCAAAAGCCAACATTGGGGACGCCTACAAAATTTTAGGAGTCAAAGAGAGCGACGACATAAGCGTGATAAAAAAAGCCTATAGAACGCTTGTCCGCGAGTACCATCCAGACATCATAAAATCACAAGGCAAAAGTGAAGCTTATATGCAAGAAGCAACCGCGAAAACGCAAGAAATCAATCAAGCTTACGAGATGATAAAAGAGTCTAAAAAATAGAACTCTTAAAATCTCTCTCCCAAAAAAAATCTATCCAATCATCCGCCTCGTTTATCCAAAAATGAGGCTCATATACTGAACTCTTTTTATAAAAAAGCGTGGCGGACTTAAACTCGACTTCCTTATATTTATCTTCTAAACTCTTCATGACGGCTAACAAAGTCTCTCCGCTGTCGGATATGTCGTCGACGACCAAAACTCTCTGTTTATCAGCAAACTCGCAGGAGTTAAAAATGGCGAGAGAATCGCGCTTGCAAGTTTTGTCATACAGTTCCGTACGCAGGGTTTGAACTTCCCTTACGTTCAAGCCCTCAGCCATGGCGTGGACCAACGTCAACCCTCCTCGAGCAATGCCCACTATTGATTGGGGATTAAAGTTAGCGACCTCTTTTATCAAAACGTTCGTATCTTTTTTAAAATCTTTATATGCGTAGTATTTCATAAACGCCATTATATTATTGTAACCTAAATGTTTTGTTTAATAAAATATTTACAATGCTATTTTGTTTATTTAAGATATAGATTGTATAATATAAGCGGAAATAAAATCAAAGGAAAGAAAATGAAAAAAAGTATTTCATCAGTCGTATTTGCAGGTTTAGTCGCTCTAACGGTAGCGGGATGTGGAGAAGTTCCAGCGCCAGCCGCGCCAGTTGAGCCAGATTTTCGTTGCCAGCAAGAAAATCAATTAGCTCCAAAGTGGACTTGCGTTCCAATGGTGGAAGGCGCGTACGCAGGCGTCGGCATCGCGCAGAAAAGCGCGGCTGGCATGGGGATGATGAGAAGAGTCGCTTTGGCTAACGGTCGCTCAGACTTGGCTCAGCAAATCAAATCACAAGTAAAAGACAAAGTGGAAACGTTTACTCGATCTACGGGAACTGGCGACGCGGAGACTGTGGACAGAGTCGCAACGTCAGTTTCCAAACAAATCGCCAAAGTTGACTTGTCGGGTTCAAAAGGGATTGATTCTTGGACTTCGGCTTCAGGCACTCTCTATTTACTAGTTACCGTTCCACAAAGTACCATAAATGGCGAAGTGCAAAAAGCCGTTCAAAGCAGTATGAAAAATGACGACGCGTTGTGGCAACAATTTCAGTCTAAAAACGCTTTAGAAGGTCTTGAAAAAGAATTTCCAACAGAGTAATGAAGAATTTTCTCCTTTTTGCTCTTTTACTTATTGCATTGCTTGCGGGCTGTGGTGAACAGCCCTCTCCGACAAGATACGTAAATCAAGAGCCATCATGGATTATGAATCCAAATCAGGATGGAAAAAATGGCGCGATTGGGGTGGCTGGAGTAACTTACGATCAAAGAGTGTCAAGTCAGAGAAAACTTGCTATCACTCGCGCTTTGGATGAACTCACTCTTCAAAAAGGTGTTAAGGTGGAGCTTACCATTAGTAAAGAGGAAAGTCTTGCTCACGGAGAATCCACTTCAACTTTAAATGAAAAAAGCGACTACAACGCAGCAGCGACAATTACCGCTCATATAGAAAAAGTTTGGCAAAATAAATTGACGAACGAAATATACGTATGGATGGTGTTGGACTAAAATTCTCTCCTTATGGGGGAGAATTTCTTCAAACAATCTTAATTCAAATCTTATTTAGCTATACTTCCACAAAATAAAATCATTTTATATCAACACTTCTAAGGTTTACTCATGAAAAAAATTGCCATAATTGGTCGTCCAAATGTTGGAAAAAGCTCACTATTTAATCGTCTTGTAAAAAAACGCGACGCCATCACGTCCGACATAGCTGGAACGACGAGAGACGTTAAGCGAAGAACAGCCATCATTATAAACAAAGAGGCTCAACTTTTAGATACGGGTGGACTAGACAAAGGGTGTGAACTTTTTGACAAAATAAAAGAGATGTCACTCAAAGCCGCGTATAAAGCTGACATTATTTTGTTCATGGTTGATGGTAAAAGTTTACCAGAAGACGAGGATAAAAAACTTTTTTATGAACTACAATCCATGGGTAAAGAGATAGCGCTCGTCGTCAATAAAATTGACAATGACAAGATGAAAGATAGACTTTGGGACTATTATGAGTTTGGAACCGACGCCATATTTGGAATAAGCGTTTCTCACAATAGAAACACTGTTGAACTTTTAGAGTGGATCGCCGCTAAAATTCCTGATGAGTACATTATAAAAGAGGATGAAGAGTCGATAGAAGACGAGGACCAAGAAGAGGAGATTAGTGATGAAGAATTCTTTTCAAACGATACCCGCAATGAAGAAGAAGAGGATGACGGATACTTTTATAGCGATGTGGAAGAAGTCGAAGACGATTCCATCTTTGGTCAAAACGATAGAATCAAAGAGTTTGATGAAAATGACGTAAACCATATTAAAATAGCGATTATTGGTCGTACAAACGTTGGGAAAAGCTCTCTTCTTAACGCGCTTTTAGGCGAAGAACGTTCCGTAGTTAGTAGCGTGGCGGGAACGACAATCGATCCAATTGATGAAACCATAGAGTATAAAAACAAACAACTTACCTTTGTAGACACGGCGGGACTTCGTCGTCGCGGAAAAATACTAGGAATAGAAAAGTACGCCCTTATGAGAACTACGGAAATGCTTGAAAACTCAAATATGGCGCTTGTTGTTTTGGACGCGAGTCAACCATTTTTGGATCTTGACGAGAAGATAGCTGGGCTAGTTGACAGCAACCGTCTAGCGTGCATCATCGTTTTAAACAAATGGGATATTTCTAAACGAGACGAACATGATAAAATCATTTTAGAAGTTCGCGATAGATTTAAGTTTTTAGCGTACGCTCCCATCATAACTCTTTCCGCTCTTTCTCACCAAAGAGTTGACAAGCTTCACGACATGATTTTAGAAATAAACGAAAACTATTCACAAAGAATTACTACGTCTCAGCTAAACGAAGTTATAGAAAAAGCTCTAAGACGCCATACTCTTCCAAGCATGCACGGACAAGTCATACGCATCTACTACGCGACGCAATATGAGACGAGACCGCCAAAAATCGCCATAGTCATGAACAACCCAAAAGGTCTCCACTTCACTTACAGAAGATACCTTACGAACAAACTTCGAGAAGCGTTCAACTTTACGGGGTCGCCAGTGCTTTTCAAAGCTAAAAAACGTGGCGTGAAATAATCTCGTTTAAGTGACGTATTTAGAAAAAAGAGTGTTTTTAGTCGCAATGTTTTGCAATTCCAAAAGCGTCTCTTTAGACGCCACTTGATTTTTTATCTTTTGAACCATGCTCACTAAAGATGAGTATGAATCCAACCTTATTCTAGCTTTCTTTAGCGCTTGGCTACTAATATGCTCCAAAATTTCTTGCTCGCTTAAAACGCCGCATCCATTAGCTAAATTTTTCAACATAAAAGAAAAGAGTTCTTCTTTATCTTCGAAAAACTCTTTGGAGATTCTTTGCGCCGCTTCTTCATCCAAACCCCTGCTATAAAGATTTTGAGCGATTGTAGCCGACAAAGTATTTGTTTGTTGTTGAGTTACTAGAGTTAGAGTCATAGCGCTCAGTGGATTCAACGCTAAGGAAACGGTTATTAAAACCGAGTATAATATATCTTTTCTATTCATTATCCGCTCCTAAATTTGTTTGATTTAACATTATAAACAAATTTAGCGTACAGAAAGCCTATATACTCTTAAAAGGGTTTTATAACCACCATCGCTACAATTAGTAACATAAGAATTGTTGGCACTTCATTATAAAATCTAAAAAATTTACCACTTTTTGTACATCTATCTTCTAAAAATTCTTTTCTATATTTATCCAATGAGAAAAAATAAATAACTAATAAAACTAAAAAAAAGAGTTTCGCATGAAGCCATCCTCCACTAAAACCTATCATGTAGATAAGAGTGGAGCCACTCAAAATTGTAGCCCACATAGAAGGAACGCCAATATATTTAAAAAGTTTCATTTCTTGAATTTTCACTACTTCAACAAAACCGGCGTTATTTATGTTTTCCGCATGATAAACGTAAAGCCTAGGCAAATAAAACAAGACCGCAAACCACGAAATAAACGAAATCACATGAAACCAAAGAACCCATTCGTACATACTTATATCCTTTAAAAGTTTTTTTCCAAATAAACGCAGTTGTAATTCGAACCACCATGTTTAACGTCATTAATGAGACCAGATATTCCAGAACGATGCTTCAAAAGAACACCGACGTAGGTTCCTTGCATTTGCTTATAATTTAGAAGTTTTCCAAAATCAAAATCCATGCTTATGTCTAAATAATTCAAATAATTTGAGGTGTTGTCATTTTTGTCCGCCGCTTCGTCATGTTCCGTTTCAAGAACGCGGCTAACATAGGATCCACCCTCACCAAAACCAATTCTAATCCTATTGTCAAGAAAATCTATATTATAAAAGGCTTTTATATAAATTAAAGCTTCATAAACGTCGTCATGAGCGTCTTCGTTAAAATAAGAAACTCCGCCTTTTAAATAAACGTCTATCGGCAAATTTAAAATATTTTTTTTCCATAAGTATCCAGCGTCAACGGCCAATGCCGTTAAATCTTTCGGGTGAGAGCCTAGATCACCAGATATTATATTGCCTAAATCATTGCTAGAGGCTTTACCATAAGCTAAACGAGCTGAGTAGATCTCATCGGCATAGACAAACACAGTAAAAAAGAGAATGAATAATAAAATAAATTTCAAGAAATAACCCCAAAAGGGAGGAGAGAGAGTATACGCCCTAAAGAAGGCGTATATGTTTTACTACGCTTCAAGCGTTTCTAAATCTTTTACGCTTTGAGCTTGGTGAGAAATCACTTTATCATGGAGACGACGAAGCGCTTTTGAAGCTCTATCAATTGACAAATCAATTGCGGCGTCCAACGCGTCGTCACTTTGAGAAATTACAACTGGTTGCGCATGAGCGATGTGAATGTCAAACTCAACCGTCACGCCTTTTTTTTCTGTGGCTATTGTGCAATTTACAGCTGTAATGTCAAGTGAGAATTTCTTAAACGCTTCAATTGCCGAACCAATATGGGCTCTCGTCGCATCTGTTAACGTAACGTCTTTCGAACGTATTTGTAAGTTCATGATAAATCCTTTATAAAGAGTTTACTACCTCTTGTTAATGCAATATGGTAACTAAATAAAGCTGAAATTGATATAATATCAATAAAAAATTTAGGATTTTAGACAATGAGAGTATTAACGGGCATTCAGCCCTCAGGCGACTTACATATTGGGAACTATTTTGGTTCCATAAAACAGATGGTAGACGCTCAAGAAAAAAGTGAAACCTTTGCTTTTATAGCGAACTATCATGCCATGAGCAGTGGGAATGGAGGGGAAAAACTAGCAAAACTTACGATGCAAACGGCAACGGATTTTTTAGCGCTTGGAATTGACCCGGACAAATCAACTTTTTGGGTTCAATCAGACGTAAAAGAGGTTTTAGAGCTTTACTGGATACTCTCCGCCTTCACTCCAATGGGTCTTCTTGAACGCGCTCACAGTTACAAAGACAAGACGGCCAAAGGCATATCGGCGAATCACTCGCTCTTCTCCTATCCCGTTCTTATGGCCGCTGACATACTACTCTACTCCCCAGACGTCGTTCCAGTGGGAAAAGACCAAATTCAGCATGTTGAAATCGCTCGCGACATCGCTCTGAAGTTTAACAATGAATACGGGGACATACTAAAAATACCAGAATTCAAAACAGTAGAAAACGTTGCAACCGTGCCAGGGACTGACGGACAAAAAATGTCCAAAAGTTATGGCAATACCGTCAATATATTTGGTGAAGAAAAAGCGCAACTTAAAACAATCAAAAAAATCGTGACGCAAAACGTCGCCTTGGAAGATTCAAAAGAGTTTGAGGGATGCAACGTTTACAACATGGCAAAACTATTTTTAGACGATCACGACTTGACCCAACTTCAAAACAGATATACCAAAGGAGGAGAAGGTCATGGTCACTTTAAAATGTATCTTGCGGAAGTTATGTGGGAATATTTTCGAGAATTTAGAGCTAAAAAAGAGTACTACGAAAAACATCAAGACGATGTTAGAACTATTTTAAACATGGGTGCGAATCGCGCAAAAGAAAGCGCGGCCCCCATGATGGAACTGATTAGAAACGCCACGGGAGTAAGATACTAACTACGTATATTTTACGTAATTAGCGTCTTCTCTACAAACAAAGCGTTTATCAACTACTCAAAAAGACGACTTTACTTTTAAACTCTCTTTCGCGATATACTTTTTTTCTGACCAAATTAAATCTTTTAGTTTAAGAAGAGAAATAACCTCGTCATTCACTAAACGATAAGATAGAGTGACTTCTACGGCAGTCGTACCATGAAGAGTTGGAACCTTCAAAATCTTTTTACCGTTAGCTGGTATGCTAAGATCTTTACTTTCTTCCTCCGCCAAATGAGCGATGGTGGGCTTCCCATTTCTTCGAGTGTAATATCTCGTCAAGGAAATGCTCTTTGTTTCCAACACGGCGTCGCCATTTTTGGAAACAACGTCGACGACTATTTCACGGGAGCCAAATCCACTAGGAATATTATGCGCTTGTGGATTGCTTATCTCTATTAACACGTTATCGTCTTTTTGAGAAAGCTCTAGCTTTAAAGCGCCCTTCCATAGTGAATCAATATGCGCTCCCGCGAAACCATGACTTCTAACCATTCTCTCAACGGTTTTTCCTTCATTAGTTCTATAGCTGGCGGCAATGCCTTTGCGTTGTGGTCCCATGTGGCATTCGACGCATGATTTTTTCTCATCTTGATACTCATTTTTCATGTCGCTAAATACTAAACCTTTCACGCTTCTATCGTTCGCATGACAAACGAAACACAAATCATTAGGTTTTTCATTCATAAATTCGTGGCTAATCGTTTTATGATAAGGGGAAAAAGCGTCTTTATATGGTCCAGTCATCGCTCCCGACTCTGTCCACTCCACTCTATTTATCCCTAGTTTACTATCATCATACTCATTGTGAATTTTGTCTATATTATGACAAACGACACAATTAACGCCCTCGCTAATATTATCACTATTAACCGCTTTATCAACTTTTGAGCCTTTAGCGAGTCCCATTATTGAGGCTATTTCATAATCAGAGCCTGTACTTGTTACGGATATGCGAGAGTTATGACAAGTCGCGCATTGAACTTTTACCCCATTCAAACTTTTGCGCGTTTTTTGACTGACGTAATCTATACTCGCTTTAAAATACTCATCATTTTCATAATGACTTTTTGAATGCCAAGACTCTTCCCACTCATTAACTACGCGAAGATGACAAGACTTGCATTTTTTTGAATCTTCAAATCGCTCACCTACTTCAACTACCTTTGCCCCGTACGCAAAATTCAGACTTATTAAAAGCAATAAAACATATCTCATAGACTATCCTCTTTTTTTATCTAACCAAACCATAAGACCTTTTTGAGCGTGCAGTCTATTTTCCGCTTCATTAAAAACGATCTCAGCATGTTTTTCTAAAACCGATTCACTCACTTCTTGTTCACGATAAGCTGGCAGACAATGCAAAAATTTAGCGTCTTTTTTTGCCAAACACATCATCAAATCATCCACCATAAAGCCTTTGAAAGCTTTAATTCGTTGCTCTTTTTCATCCTCTTGACCCATTGAAGCCCAAGTATCGGTTGTGACAATCGTAGCGTCTTTGATAGCTTCTTTTGGATCGTTCATAACGGTTATCGAAGCTCCACTTATTTTTGCCAGTTTAAGCGCGTTTTCTAAAACTTTCGAGTCGACTTCATAGCCTCTTGGAGTGGCGATTCTAAGGTCGAACCCCATCTTCGCCGCTAACATCAGCCACGAGTGAGTCATATTGTTTCCATCGCCTACATAGGCTACGATCGCGTTTTCACTTACTCCATACTCAACCATTGTCATATAATCCGCTAAAAGTTGCACGGGATGATAAGAATCGGTCAAACCGTTAATGACGGGAACCTTTGAATATTTAGCGAACTCTTCTATCATGCTATGTTCAAACGTTCTTATCATGACCATGTCGCACATGCTCGAAATCACGCGAGAAGTGTCTTTTACCGGCTCGCCACGACCCAAATGAATGTCACGATTGCTTAAAAAAAGAGCGTGACCACCGAGCTGAAACATTCCAGTTTCAAAACTAACTCTCGTTCTCGTTGAACTTTTTTCAAATATCATAGCCAAGGTCTGATTTTTTAGTTCTTGTTTATAAATACCGGCTTTTAAATCTTTTTTTATTTCTAAGCCAATATCTATTATTTCTAAAATTTCTTCTTTTGTAAAATCGTTAAGCGTTAAAAAATGTCTCAATGTATATTCCTAAAAATCAATTGTTATATATTTTAATATAGTTTTCTTTAAATTATCTATTATTTAACATTTTTGCAACTTCTTTTGCATGATATGAGATAATTATGTCCGCTCCAGCGCGTTTAAACGCTAGCATAGTCTCCATGACGACTCTATCATAATCAATCAAGTTGTTCATACCGGCAAATTTAAGCATGGCGTACTCGCCGCTTACGTTGTAAACAGCCAAAGGAAGACGCGTCGCGTCTTTTATCTCCCGAACCAAATCAAGATAAGCCAGAGCGGGCTTTACCATAAGTATGTCCGCTCCTTGCTCCTCATCGCTTACGCTCTCGGCGATTGCCTCTCTTCTATTGGCGGGATCCATTTGGTACGAAGCGCGGTCTCCAAAACTAGGAGTTGATTCCGCAACGTCACGAAAAGGTCCATAATATCCAGAGGCGAACTTTGTTGAATAACTCATGATAGGCAGGTTCTCAAACCCCGCTCCATCAAGCGCGTTTCTCAAAGTTTCAATAATTCCGTCCATCATGCCAGATGGCGCGATCATGTCAGCTCCAGCTTTAGCATGGATGATGGCTTGCTGGCCAGAAATATCTAACGTGGCGTCATTGTCTACAGTCTCTTGCGTCTCATCTATAATACCGCAATGTCCATGGTCCGTGTACTCGCAAAAGCAAAGATCAGTCACTACAAACATATCCGGATGAGCTTTTTTAATCCCCTTAACGGCGGAAGATATGATCCCATGTTCACACAAAGCGTCAGAACCAATCGAATCTTTAACGTCAGGAATTCCAAAGAGTATTATGGCGTATATGCCAAGAGTTTTTAACTCCTCACACTCTTTAATGGCTTCATCAAGACTCATCTGGAAAACGCCTGGCATGGAAGCGACCTCCGTTTTAATTCCAGAACCGCTTCTTATAAAAAGCGGGTAGATAAAATCCTCTACGTTTACCTTTGTCTCTCTTACTAGCGCGCGAAGACGCTTATTCAAACGAGTTCTACGAAATCTTTGGAACATATTAAACCTTTTTTTTTATCATTTTTGATATAATCATTTTTAAGAAAACATTTTACCCTTTTAAAGATTAAATTAATGAATATAACAATTTCTCAAGTCGCCAACTTACCATCCAAGTTTGGTGACTTTAAAGTAAAAGCCTTCAAAGAGGGAAACAAAGAACACTTAGTGATATATAAAGAAAACTTAGACCAAATCCCCATCGTTAGAGTTCATTCAGAGTGTTTAACTGGCGACGCGCTAGGAAGTTTAAAGTGCGATTGTGGCGACCAACTCGAGTTTGCTCTTAAATTAGCCGAGCAAAGCAATGGAATGGTAATCTATCTTAGACAAGAGGGGCGTAACATTGGTCTCTTAAACAAGATAAACGCCTACGCCCTTCAAGACAAAGGGGCAAACACGGTTGAAGCCAATCATCAATTAGGCTTTCGAGCGGATGAGAGAACGTATGAAATTGTAACAACCATACTACACCATTTTAACATTCATAAAATAAAACTTTTAACAAACAACCCAGATAAGGTAAACTCTATCAGCGATATTGAAATCGTCCAAAGAATCCCCATCATAATACAATCAAACAAATATAATGAAAACTATTTAGATGTTAAAAGAGAGGAGATGGGGCATTTGCTATAAACCAAACGGCGGAACCATCTTAACATGAGGTTTGAAATATGACAAAGCATCCCTAAATGTACTAATGTGTCGCTTCACTGATGCTGATTATATTCCACCTCGGGAAAAAATGGAACGAGAGAAAAAAGTATGGACATGGCTCTTATATTTTAATAATAATCGCCGGTATTTTTAATATAAAATTGTATTTATCTTTTGTGAAACTTGTTTTAATCTCTCCATCATGGGCCTGTAAAATTTTCATGTTAAATTGATAAGACAATTGACTGCTATTACAAAGTACATCTTTGCTTGATTGAAAAATATTCGTTATTTTATTCTCTTTCTGAATATTGAATTTCAAATCTATTATTAACTGTTTATCTATAAAACTCACTGTCAGATAAATGAATTCATTCATTGTCATAAACTGCGTAGCTTTTATTAACAAACGACTTACGATACTTTCAACAGCTCTAGCATTAAATATTAGTGATTTTGGCATATTAGCTTGCATCTCAATTTTTAATTGATTCTTTGTAGATTTTAAAATAGGTTTGTACCGTTCTTTGATTTTTCCCACAAAATCTTCAATAACGTATTTGTCATTATCGCTCGTTTTATGATATTCCAAGCTAAATGAATTTAATAACGAAGAAACAATTTTCGAGTTTTTAATGCTCTCTTCAAGAGAATTTGGAATCTTCTTATAGTCTTTAATTAAAAACACTAGCTCAAATAGAATCATTAAAATTTCTTTGTCTTGAGACGCGGTGTATATCTTATCTATAGTTTTATCTAATTCTGAGTAATCATCTTGTTTTGAGGTTTCTTTTTTTGACAGTAGCTGTTGCTTCGTTAAATTTTCGTAACCATTCAGCACAACAAAAATTGTAATTTAAATCATCATCATAATAAAGTCT
>CALDOC010000588.1 GCA_937914675.1 uncultured Sulfurimonas sp. | reverse complement strand
AAATTTGACGCCATGATTAACTCAATGCAGTTTTTAGGTCAATACAAGATAAACAATAATCATAGAGTGGTCGCAGGGGCGACGTATAAACTAAACACTTACAAAAGATATACTTTTAAAGATGAAAATGGAAATATCCTTACAGACTCTACAACTAACGCAAAGCTTGGACTCATCGAAGAGAGGGTGGCCACGTTATACGCCACAACGGGATATTGGTATGAAAGTACCGCGCACGCTTCGCCAAACGCTTTGAGATTTAAATTTAACGCGCTTCTGAGCCAATCCATATGGAATGAAGCGTCTAACACTGGATTTGAAAAAGTGACGTTTAATGAACTAAGCGCTTACTCCCTTGAAAGTTCTGGATACGTTGGGTATCCAGTGATGGATGGTTTAGAGGTCGGTCTATTCGCTGGATACAGTTATCAAAAAAAACCTGGCACGGACGTTGCCTCTGATGGTCACACCAAATGGCCAGACAACACCCTTACTCTTTGGCAAGGTGGAGTTAGCCTTGTATGGAATTTTTCAAATATAGAATCTAAGTAAGAAATCTTAAACAAATAATCATTTCCTCAATGCGGAGACTCGAATAAATTCGAGTCTCCTAAAAAGAATTCATGTAAAATCACGCAACAGTAATTATTATGCACTATTTTGATAAAATAACTCAACTATACTTAACGACAAGAGTTTAAAACAAAATGACAACGAAACAATACATACTAGAGACTATAAAAAAGCGTCCACTTTTCATAGACGGCGCGATGGGTACGCAGCTTCAACAACGAGACGACGAGATTCCGAAAGAGGCTTGGGAAGGCAAGGAGGGTTGCAACGAACTTCTAAACGTAACCGCTCCCGACGTTTTGAGCGATATTTTTCACGCTTACCTCACCGCCGGCGCCGATTTCATTACCACTAACACTTTTGGCTCTTTTTCATGGGTTTTGGACGAGTATCAAATCGGCCATCGCGCTTACGAGCTTACGAAAGCTGGAGCGGAGTTGGTGAAAAAAGAGTGCGCGAAATTTTCCACGCCGACTCATCCGCGTTTCGTTTTGGGATCAATCGGTCCCGGCACAAAACTTCCTTCGCTCGGACACATAACGTATGATGAGATGTTTAAAGGGTATACGGAGTTTTGTTTAGCGCTTATCGATGGAGGCGTCGATATCTTCCTGATAGAAACCGCTCAAGACCCTCTACAGATAAAAGCCGCGCTTCACGCCTGCCAAGAGGCGTCGCGTCAAAGAGAAGTGGAAATTCCCATCATGATTTCGGTGACCATCGAGCTTAGCGGAACCATGCTCATAGGAACGGACGCCGCGACCATAGCGACTATCTTAGAGCCTTTCGACATTTTAAGTCTTGGTTTCAACTGTGGAACCGGACCCGAGCAAGTTTTAAAACACGTAAAAACGCTTAGCGAACTTTGGCACAAACCAATCTCCGTTCACGCAAACGCGGGACTTCCTCAAAATCGTGGCGGTTACACCTACTACCCGATGGGACCCGACGAGTTCGTGGCGCAACAAGAGAAGTTTTTGGCGTATGACGGGGTCAGCTTTTTAGGCGGATGTTGTGGAACGACGCCGCAACACGTTCGCGCCTTGGTCAACAAAGTTTCAGACATAACTCCAAAAGTCGCGTCCGGCTCCCACCCAACTTCCATCGCTTCACTTTTTAACACCGTAACGCTTATGCAAGAGCCAGCGCCTCTTCTCATGGGAGAGCGTTCCAACGCGACGGGCTCCAAAGCTTTTCGAGAGTTGATTTTGGCTGAGGATTACGAGGGCACTCTGAGCGTCGCGCAACAACAAGTCCGCGCGGGCGCTCACGTTTTAGACGTAAACGTTGGTTTTGCGGGGCGAGACGAGACGAAAGACATGAACGCCGTCATGGCGATGTACGCGCAAAAAATCGCGCTTCCTCTCATGCCGGACTCCACTCAAACGACGGGACTAGAGATCGCTCTTAAACAGATCGGTGGAAAGCCCATTCTTAACTCCGTAAACCTTGAAGACGGCGAACCTAAGTTTGACGATGTGTGTCGCTTGGCTAAAAAGTATGGAGCGAGTCTCGTTTGCCTCACGATTGACGAAGTCGGAATGGCGAAGAGCATAGAAGAGAAACTCAAAGTAGCGGATAGAATCATAGACCTAGCGACAAATCGCCATGGGATAAAAAAAGAAGATTTGGTTTTTGACGTGCTCACGTTCACTCTTGGAAGCGGCGACGCGGAGTACTTTGAAGCTGGTATAAACACCATAGAGGGGATTCGACGACTCAGAGCCAAACATCCAGAAGTGGGGGCGGTTTTAGGCCTTTCAAACATCTCCTTTGGTCTCGACAAAGACGCTCGTCCCTACCTAAACTCCATGTTTTTGCACCACTGCGTCCAAGCGGGACTCACTAGCGTCATCATAAACGTCAAACACATCATTCCTTTGAACAAAATTTCCAAAGAAGAGCAAGAGATTTGCGACAATCTCATCTTTAACCGTAAGCCTAACGGGCAAGCGCTTTTTGATTTCATCGAGCATTTTTCCACTAAAGAGGCGGTCGACAACGACGCGGTGGACGAAGCTTACCTCGCCATGAGCGACGAGGAGAAGATAGCCAAACTTCTCATGGATGGGGACAAAGACAGGATGATTCCTCTCGTGGAAGAAGCTCGACTTAAAATCGCTCCTGAGAAAATCGTAAACGAGATTTTGATAGACGCGATGAAAGTCGTCGGCGAGCTTTTTGGTTCGGGTCAAATGCAACTTCCTTTTGTGCTTCAAAGCGCGGAAACTATGAAAAAAACGGTTGACCATTTAAATCCTTATCTGCCAAAAGTTGACAAAGCCGTCGACACCACTCTTGTTTTGGGAACGGTGAAAGGGGACGTTCACGACGTAGGCAAAAACCTCGTGGACATCATCCTCTCCAACAACGGGTACAAGGTTATAAATCTTGGCATAAAAGTGGAGCTTGAGAGATTTTTGGAAACGCTTAAAGAGTCAAACGCGAGCGCCTTGGGAATGAGCGGACTTTTGGTCAAATCAACGCAAGTCATGCTGGAAAACCTAAAAACCATGAAAGAAAATGGGATTAAAATTCCCATACTTTTAGGCGGTGCCGCCCTCACTCGCGCGTTCATAGACGATTTTTGCCGCCCCTCCTACGACGGGCCGATTTTTTACTGCAAGGACGCCTTTGACGGGGTGACCGCCATGAGTCGCATAGAAGCTGGAAATTTTGACACGAATCTGCATCCCGACGCTCCGGAAATTGAAAGAGTGGAGAAAAAAGAGATAATCATTCCTCCATTCGCAGAGCTAAAAATGCCTTCTCGCGAGGTAAAAGTTCCAACTCCTCCATTTTGGGGAAGACGAGAGATGAAACTAACTCGCCAACAGATTGAGATGGTTTTTGAGTGGATTAATCATCGAATATTGTTTAAATCTCGTTGGGGATACAGCTCCAAAGGGATGACGAAAGAGGCGTACGAAAAGCAATTGGACGAAGTCGTTTGGCCTGCTTACGAGAGATTAAAAGCGCAGTTTTTAGACGAAAAACTTTTCGAGCCGACAATAGTTTATGGCTATTGGCCCTGTAGAAGCGATGACGCTTCGCTGCTTATATTTGACGAGAGCGAGGGGTATTTTAGCGAAAGCGAGATAAATCGCGAACCGCTCGAGCGGGTTATGGGAAGAGCCAAAGAGATTTTTACGTTTCCTCGCCAGAGCAAACAGCCACACCGCGCTTTAAGCGACTTTTTTCATAAAGAGAGACATGACGTCATAGCGCTAACGTGCGTTAGCGCTGGAAGCAAACTTAGCGACGCGGAGCGTCTTATCTACGACAAAGGAAACTATACCGAGTACTATCAGTTTCATGGACTTGGAGTGGAGCTGGCGGAGGCTTTGGCGGAAATTGTTCACAAACAAATTAGACTGGACTTGAACGTCGCGGACAACGAAGGCGGTTCTTTAGCGGACGTTCAAATGAACAAATACCAAGGCTCGCGTTATTCGTTTGGTTACGCCGCATGCCCGGATTTGGAACTCAACCGCCCTCTTTTTAATCTGTTAAAACCAGAAGAGTTTGGCATAGAGCTTAGCGAAACTTTTCAAATCCACCCAGAACAATCAACGTCGGCGCTTGTTGTTTATCATCCAAACGCCACTTACTACAACGTTTAGGCGCTTAACGTGGACTTTAAAGCTATTCTGCAATTTTTCACTATAGCGTCCACATTAAGTAAAATTAATCCAAAAGTGGTTAGAATCGCAACAATAAATAAGGATAACTAAATATGAAAGATTTTATATATAACGAAATGATGGTGCACACCGCGCTATGTACGAACAAAGACCCGAAAAAAGTTTTGATCGTCAGTGACGACGCGACCGCTTTGGTGGCTGAAGTTCAAAAACATGATGGTATCTCTTGTGAGGCCATATCTGCAAACATTAACGCTTTGCGTGACGCGAAAGATGGAGAGTTTGACGTGATTATATCCGAACTAGAGTCCGACGCGGCGGTTCTCGCGCACTACAATCGAGTTTTAAAAGACGATGGTCTTTTGGTAAGCGTTCACGCGCCTTTAGACGATTTGGCTACGAATAAGGTTATGATGCATGTTTTGGGCAAGTACGCAAAAATAATCATGCCTTTTAACGTAGGAAATGGACAGACGGCTATCTTGGCTTCTAAAGAGTACCATCCAACGGCGGACATTATTTTACATCGCGCCGACATGCTCGATGGTTTGGAGTATTACAACTGCGACGTTCATCCAGCCGCGTTCGCGATGGGAAACAATATTCGCAAAGCTTATTTGGGTGTGATTAGAAACTAATGGCGTTCGAGTACGCTATCGCTTTGACCGGCAGCATCGCAACCGGGAAAAGCACAGTCGCTTCTCTCCTTGCCCTAAATGGCATGAGAGTGATAGACGCCGACACGATTTCGCATGAGATTTTGGACGACTCAATCGCTTGGGTTAAAGAGACTTTCGGTGACGAATATATCAAATTTTCCAAAGTAAATAGGGCAAAACTAGGCGAGTTAATCTTTTCCAATCAAGAAGCTAAAAAAACTTTAGAAGCTTATCTTCATCCCAAGATTAGAGCTGAGATAGAAAAGCGAAGCGTTAAACAAGATAGACTGAAGTTCCCTTACCTTATAGACATACCGCTCTTTTTTGAAAATGGCAACTACGACATAGAGACGAGCGTGGTTGTGTACGCGCCTTCGGACATTCAACTAGAACGCTTCATAAAGCGCAATGGTTATGGCAAAGAGGAGTCGCTCAAGCGAATCGCGACGCAATTTCCTATTGAAGAGAAAAAAAAGCGAGCCACTTGGGTTATTGACAACTCAAAAAACTTAAAACATCTTCAACGAGAATGTGAAAATTTTGTGGAGATTATAAAGGCGAAGTACCTATGAAAATTTCAAAATATAGCGCAAACGGCAATGATTTCGTAATCTTTCACGCTGATACAAGAGCAGATAGAAGCGAATTGGCGAAGATTTTGTGTCACCGTCAAGATGGCGTCGGAGCCGACGGTTTGATAGTCGTAGTCCCTCATTCGGATTATGATTTTGAGTGGGAATTTTACAACTCCGACGGCAGTCATGCGGATATGTGCGGAAACGGCTCAAGAGCTTGCGCCCATTACGCTTTTGTCAATAATTTAGCCCCTAGAAGTATGAGCTTTTTAACTGGGGCGGGCGTGATAAACGCCGTTGTGGAAGATGGGGACGACAACTCAGGCATGGTTTTAAGCGAACTCACTCCTCCCAAGATTTTAGAAACTAGCATAGACTTTCATGATAAATCTTGGTGGCTTTTAAATACGGGCGTTCCTCATCTCGTTAGTTTTACGGATGACATTGGCGCTTTTGACATACAAGAAGCGAGAGAATTGCGTTATAAATATAACGCGAACGTAAATATTGCATACGTCGATGGCGACAATCTCAGGGTTAGAACTTATGAACGTGGCGTTGAAGATGAGACTTTGGCTTGCGGAACCGGCATGGCGGCATGTTTTTATAGAGCTTTTAAAGAAAACAAAATTGGCGAGGCGATAGAAGTTTATCCAAAAAGCGGAGAGACTTTGTATCTTGGCGAGAACGAGAGAACGATTACGTTTAAGGGATTGGTGAAGAGAACTTTTGTGACCGACTGGGTTTTATAACCCAGCGGCCTCAACGATTCTAGATTGATGGTCGGCTATCAGTGGTTCGATAATCTCGTCTAAGAGACCTCCACCCATGATTTCACCAAGTCTGTAAAGAGTTAAAGTTATTCTATGATCGCTAATGCGATTTTGTGGATAATTGTACGTTCTGATTCTTCCGCTTCTATCTCCGGAACCAACTTGAGCTAAACGATTCGCGCTGCCTTGCGCTTCCGCTTTTTGCATCTCAAGATCGTAAAGTCTGATTTTAAGAACCTTCATCGCTTTTTCTTTGTTCTTGTGTTGAGATTTTTGATCTTGATTGGTTACGACCAAGCCAGATGGCAAGTGAGTAATCCTAACGGCGGAGTCGGTCGTGTTAACGCTCTGACCTCCGCAACCAGATGAACGCATAACGTCTATCTTGAGATCTTTATCTTCAACAATCACTTCAACGTCGTCAACTTCAAGCATAATCGCAACGGTAATTGCCGACGTGTGCACTCGTCCTTGACTTTCAGTCGCTGGAACGCGCTGAACGCGGTGTATTCCGCCTTCATATTTCAACCGACTATAAACTTGTTCACCTTTTATTAACGCGACAACCTCTTTATATCCACCTGCGTCTGAGGGTGAAGTGCTCATAAGTTCGATCTTCCAACCCCTTAGGTCGGCGTAACGAGTATAAGCTTCAAACAGGTCACCAACAAAAATCGCGGCCTCGTCTCCCCCGGCGCCAGCTCGAAGTTCCACTATGACGTTTCTGTCGTCATTTGGATCTTTGGGCAGGAGAAGCATTTTAATCTCTTCTTCTATCTCTGGCTTGCGAGGTTCAAGGTCTTTGAGCTCTTCTTTGGCCATATCGATCATTTCAGGATCGCCAAGCATCTCTTTCGCTTCCGCGATTTGAGCTAAAAGAGTTTTGTACTCTTTTGTCTTTTCAACGATTGGAAAAATTGAAGATTGTTCACGAGATAGTTTTGTCATCCGTTTGATGTCAGAAGTTATGTCAGGCGAACTTAGCAATCTGCTAAGTTCGTTATAGCGGTTGATAAACGGGGTAAGTTTATCTGATAGCATATGCTTATGCTCTAATTATATAGCGTTTACAGATTTGTGTAGACGACTAACTTTTCTAGCGGCAGTCTCTTTTTTAAGAACGCCTTTACTTACAAACTTATGAATTTGTTTGTTTGCTATTTTGAACGCTGCGGTAGCTTCTTCTTTGTTGCCAGCGTCAACTGCCGCTGCAACTGCTTTAACTATATTTTTAAGACGAGTTCTGTAAAAACGATTACGCTCAGTGCGAACAATTGTTTGACGAATTCTCTTTATTGATGACTTGTGATTTGCCATTAGGAGTCCTTTTTTGGAATTAAGTTCGAAATAGTAGCTTAAAGATAATTAAAATTAAGTTAAAGGGTGCTAAAATACGCCAATTTTAAGAACTGGATGTAAATATGAAATCATTAAAGTTATTTGGCACAGATGGCGTAAGAGGAGAAGCCGGTTCATTTTTAAGCGCGGAAGTAGCGATGAAAGTGGCAATGGCGGCAGGCATATATCTAAAGTCGTACGCGGTGACAAATAGAATTTTAGTGGGCAAAGATACTCGCAGAAGTGGTTACATGATAGAAAACGCCATCGTTTGCGGGCTCACCGCCGTGGGCTACGACGTGATACAAGTCGGGCCAATGCCTACTCCCGCCATCGCGTTCATAACTGAAAACATGCGTTGTGACGCAGGCATCATGATAAGCGCTTCGCACAACTCTTATGAAGACAATGGCATAAAGTTTTTTGACGCGCATGGAGATAAATTTTCGCAAGAGACAGAACATAAGATAGAAACGATATATTTTGACGAAGAGAAACTTCTTGAAGAACAAGTAACTGGAAAGACTATAGGAAAAGCAAAACGGATAGATGACGTTATCGGTCGATATATTGTACAACTAAAAAACTCATTTCCAGTGCATATGTCACTTCAAGGCATGCGAATAGTTTTAGATACGGCCAACGGAGCAGGGTATAAAGTTGGTCCAACCGTTCTTGAAGAGTTAGGAGCGGAGGTTATTGTTTTACATAACAAGCCTGATGGATTTAACATCAACGAGGGGTGTGGAGCGCTTCATACAAAAGATCTTCAAGAGGCGGTTATAAAATATAGAGCCGATTTGGGAATAGCGTTAGATGGCGACGCGGATAGACTTGTCGTCGTTGATGAAAAAGGCGAGTTAGTGGATGGGGATCAGCTACTAGGAGCGTTAGGGGTTCATCTTAATGAAGAAAAAATTCTTAAGGGAGGTGGAATTGTCGTGACTGTGATGAGCAATCAAGGTCTAAACGATTACATGAACAAAAATGGATTAAAACTCTTTCGTTCTGACGTTGGAGATAAAAACGTTTTAGAGGTTATGAAAAAAGAGGGCATTAATTTCGGAGGGGAACAAAGCGGACATGTGATAATGCATGACTTCGCCAAAACGGGCGACGGTCTTGTTTCGGCCCTTCAAGTGCTATCGCTTATCATATATAAAAAAGCAAAAGCTTCAGAGGTTCTGCGCCCCTTTAAACTTTATCCTCAAAAGCTTGTAAACATAAAAGTAAACGTTAAAAAGCCTTTGAAAGCGATAGAGGGTTTGGATGAGAAACTACAATCTTTAGAGAAAGAGAATATTAGACATCTTGTCCGTTACTCGGGAACTGAAAATAAACTACGCATTCTTTTGGAGGCTAAAGACGAGAAGATTATGAATAAAAAAATGGACGATATGATTGATTTTCTTCAAAAAGCTTTAAATGCCTAACCCTACCCTTCGATTAAGCGCAATTCTTCTTTTCGCGCTTGTTGGCGTATTTATTATTGACCAAAACATTAAAACGCTTTTTGTGGACGGGTTTAGACATTACTCGGAGTGCATAGATTTAATCCTCGTTTACAACAAGGGCGTAGCGTTTTCGATGTTCGCGTTTTTAGATGAATATTTAAAATATATACAGTTGGTCATGGTTAGTGGCGTTACGGCTTACGTCTTTTACTTAAAAAAGATTTGTTACGCTTTTCCATCTGGGCTTCTTTTAGGTGGAGCTTTTTCAAACATATACGATAGGTTTATTCATGGTGGCGTAGTCGACATGGTCTACTGGCATTGTGGATTTAATTTTGCCGTTTTTAATTTTGCCGACGTGATGATCGACATTGCTGTTTTATGGATAATAATACTCAATTTTAAGCCACGTTTTTGTAAAAATTAATCACAATAAAAGCACATTTTAGATAGAATTTTTCAAAATAATAGTCACATGGCTATACTAATAACACACTCAAAGGAAACAAATGGAAATCATGACAAATAAGATAGATAGCGCAAACGCTGAAATCAAAGCTACAATCTCAATGGGTGAGGTTAACGCCAACTTAGAAAAAATTGCTAAACAACTTGCAAAGACGGCTAACGTTCAAGGCTTTCGTAAGGGCAAAGTGCCTGTGGCAATAGTTAAAAAGCAGTATGGCGTGAAGTTGATTGAAGACGCAGAAGCGGAAGCTTTACGTAAAGTTTTAGCTGATGGTTTAACTGAGTTAAACATTGACAACGACTCTTTAATCGGAGAGCCAAACATTTCTCAATTTGACAAGAGCGATGATAAAATAGAAGTAACAGTTAAGGTCGCTATGCGCCCAACGATTGAACTCTTAAACGCCGACTCTTTCGTCCCTGATTTTGCTAAGCCAGAAGTAACGTTGGAAGATGTTGACAAACGCATCAAAGATTTGGCGGAACAACAAGCGCAACCTGTTGACTTAGAAGTGAATCGTGACGTTCAAGATGGCGATTACGCCCTTATAGATTTTGAAGGTTTTGTGGATGGCCTCGCGTTTGACGGTGGAAAAGCCGAAGGGTTCTCGCTAAAAATTGGTTCAGGTCAGTTTATTCCAGGTTTTGAAGATCAACTTGTTGGCGCAAAAATCGGGGAAGAATTTACGATTAACGTAACTTTCCCAGCCGAATATGGCTCAAACGCTCTTGCGGGCAAAGACGCGGAGTTTAAAGTAACCGTTCAAAAGATTCAAGCGAAAGCGGAAGTTGAACTTAACGATGATTTAGCGAAAACAATGCTTCCTGGTGAAGAAGACGCGTCTTTAGAAAAACTTCAAGAACTTGTAAAAACGCAAATGCAAAATGAAATTTTAGGTAAACTTTATAACGACGAGTTGAAACCAGCGCTTTTAAGCAAACTTGTCAGCGAAATAATTTTCGCCCTTCCCGAGTTTGTCGTTGAGCAAGAGATAGACATGGCTCTCAATAAAAAGGCCTCTGAGATGAGCGAAGAGGAGATAGCTGAACTTCGTGAAAACACGGATAAGCTAGAGGAACTTCGCGCGACTTTCCGTGAGGGAGCCGAGGAGAGCGTTCGCGCTACGTTTATCATTGACGCTTTGGCGCAAGAAAAAGGAATCAAAATAGAAGAGCAAGAAGTTATGCAAACTATTTACTACGAAGCGATGCAAACGGGACAAGATCCTCAAAAAGCGTACGATCAATACAAAAACGCCGGCTATCTTCCAGCTATCCAGATGTCAATGGTGGAAGACAGAGTTTTATCTAGCATGTTAAACGCAAAACTGGAAGCTTAATCCATGAGTTACATCCCTTACGTAATAGAGAAGACGGGACGAGGCGAACGCTCTTATGACATTTATTCACGTCTTTTAAAAGATAGAATCGTAATGCTCAGCGGTGAAGTGAACGATCAAGTCGCTTCCACCATTGTAGCGCAGTTCTTATTTCTTGAAGCGGAAGACCCAGAAAAGGACATCTATTTTTATATAAACTCTCCTGGTGGCGTTGTAACCGCGGGTATGGCGATTTTTGACACTATGAATTACATTCGTCCCCATGTCGCGACCATATGCATAGGTCAAGCGGCGTCAATGGGCGCGTTTTTACTTTCATCTGGAGAAAAAGGAAAGCGCTACGCTCTTCCTCACGCGAGAATCATGATTCATCAGCCATTGGGCGGAGCGCAAGGTCAAGCGACGGACATTCAAATCCAGGCGGATGAAATTCTTCGCATGAAACGCGAACTTAACTCCATTTTGGCGAAAAATACGGGTCAGACTGTGGAAAAAGTGGAAAAAGACACCGATCGCGACAATTTTATGAGCGCGACTCAAGCGCAAGAATATGGAATGATAGACGAGGTTCTGATTAAGAACGACAAAGAGTAGAGGGGGAAAAGATGGCAGGTGCGTTTAGAGAGAGAAACCGCAGAGACTTAGATGGTTTTGCAACGGAAACAGTAACTAAAAGAGCCTCTCAATCTACGTCATCAGTTCTTGACATGGAAAACCCATCAAGCGACGTAGAAATTTACGCAAAAGAAGTTTTAAATTCTTTAATAGTCAATAATTTACCGCCAACTCCAAATAATTTTTCCCTTTATTTTGATAGGTTGCTTGAGGATAAAACCGAAAGTCTCCGAAAACAGATATTGGCCATGCTTGAACTTGAAAATTCAAACGATGAAGAGAATAGCGTTATTCTTGAAAAAAGTCTAAAAAAAGGTTTTATTTCAATAAAAGCCATCTTGGTCTCAACAGCGAATCTTTACAAAAACATGTCTTTAATGACTAAAATATTGGAAAAAAGAAAAGCGGAGTTGACAGAGCATATGGATGTGAAAGAAGCCGTTAAAATTATCAGAATGCTAGAGGGCGACGTTGCGAAACTAAGCGCGATTTTAAAAACTCAAAGCACTCAAATGAAAGCAATATACGACGAGACTGCCGCAATAGTTAAAAACGTAGAGAATGAAACAATATTTGACGATAAATACGGAGTGCACAATAAACGGTATTTATTCGCAAAAATAGCGCAAGAAATAGGATTGGTTAAAGAGTCTGACCATAAAAGCTCTTTAATTATGATTGAACTTTCTCGTGAATTGAAGCAGAGCGTTAAAAATGAAAAAGTCATTATTCTCATGACTAGAACTTTAGCGAGACTTTTACTTAAAACGTCGAGACGCAGCGACGTCGTCGCTCATTATGGCAATGGTCAGTTCGTAATGCTATTAAAACATACGGATATAGAAAGCGCAAAAAAAGCCAGTGAAAGATTATGTTTTTTGGTCTCAAATTCTAATTTTTTCTTGGAAGACACTGAAATACAGCTTAAAATCTCCATTGGAGTTACGAATGTCACTTCTCATCACTCAGTAGAAGAGATAATAGTTAGCGCCATGGATGGAATCGAAAAAGCTTATGAATTAAAAGATATGGATTACGCCGTATCTTTTAGAAGTTAATATAAAAAAAGTAATTAGATGAACTTAACAATAGTAGAATATCCAGACAAAAAACTTCGTCAAAAATCAAAAGAGGTTAAATCTTTTGACCATAAACTCCACGAACTTTTAGATTCGATGTATCCTGTGATGATGAATACGAATGGAATAGGTTTAGCGGCGATTCAAGTCTCTTTCGCTCTTCGCGTTTTGATTTTAAACATACCCGATGAAGAGGGTGAACAGACAAAAGAAAATTTGCTTGAAATTATAAATCCCGTTATAACTCACAAAAACGGTGAAACAATTTATCAAGAGGGATGCCTTAGCGTTCCAAAGTTTTATGAAGACGTAAAACGTTTTGAAAATATAATACTCAACTACCAAGATAGAGACGCCAACACAAAAACGCTTGAAGCCGATGGTTTGCTCGCAATTGCGATTCAACATGAAATGGATCACTTAGAAGGTATTTTATTTATTGATCATTTATCGTACGCAAGAAGAAAAAAATTTGAAAAAGAGTATAAAAGGATGCTAAAAGAGAAATTCAGCTCTTAAAGCATGACAATTTGACGTATTTTTTGTTTTGTCATTGATATTATGGTACCATCTTTTTATCTATTAAATTGGTGAAATAATGAAAAAAGCGAATTTTTTAATTTATAAATATTTTGAGTCCCTTGTATTATGAAGTCGGTTTCTTGCGCCACTTACGAGGGAGTCAACGCCAAAGTCGTAGACGTAGAATCAACTCTTACAAAAGGCCTTCCCTCTTTTAGCATCGTAGGCATGGCTTCGACCGCTATCACTGAATCAAAAGAACGCGTAAAATCGGCGCTTTTGAGTAATGATTTTTCTTTTCCTCCCAAACGAATTACGTTTTCATTAGCCCCCTCCGAACTCGCCAAAAGTGGCAGTCAATTTGATTTGAGCATAGCGCTACTTATTTTAGTAAATAACGAGGCTTCCGATTTTAAAGATTGGTTCGTGTTTGGCGAACTTGGTCTCGATGGGCAGGTTAAGGAAAATATACAACTTTATCCCCTTGTTCTTTCTCTCGCGAATCAAAGTCTGATAAGTAAGGCTATAGTGCCTTTTGAATCATTGGATAAGTTGTCGAAAATACCAAACGTCTCTTTTTATGGAGTTAGAACTTTAAATGAAGCGGTTGACGTTTTAAAAAACCAAGATACGGCAGAGCCAAGCGTAGTGAATAGTGGAATTAATTATCCATTTTATGAAATAGATGACGAAAAATATTATTACATGAAAGAGTACGATGAGGACTTCATTGACGTAAAAGGTCAAGAGGTCGCCAAACGCGCGGCCTTAATCTCCGCGACTGGATTTCACAATATAATTTTTGAGGGGAGTCCTGGGTGTGGCAAAAGCATGATAGCCAATAGAATGCGATACATTCTTCCTCCTCTAAACATAGCGGAGATGTTAGACCTCGCAAAGCTTCAGGTGCTAGACGGCAAAGAACCAGAGTTTAAACCACATAGAAATATGCAATCCGTTCATCACACTTCCACGTCGGCGAGCGTTTTTGGCGGAGGAAGTTTTAAGGCCAAAATTGGCGAAGTTGGTTTGTCGCATAATGGAATTTTATTTTTTGACGAGTTGCCACATTTTTCCAAGGCTGTTTTGGAGTCTCTTAGAGAGCCCATGCAAGATTCAAAAATACGCATATCGAGAGTAAACTCAAAAGTGGAATATCCCTCTTCTTTCCTTTTCATAGGCGCCATGAACCCTTGTCCATGTGGAAATTTACTCGATCAACAAAAAGAGTGCAGATGTAGCGACGTAGAAATTCAACGATATAAAAATCGACTCTCCGAGCCTTTTTTAGACAGAATAGATTTAAATATAGTCATGCAAAACGTAAACGCTTCGGATACTTCAACGCTTTCCTCTAAAGAGATGCATAAGATGGTCGTTGAGAGTCATATATTCGCTAAGCAAAGAGATCAAAAAAGTTTTAACGCAAAACTCAATGACAAAGAAATTGAAAAGTTTTGCGTCTTAGACGTTGACGCTAAAATTACGTTGGACATGGCAATTAGCAAATACTCCTTATCTTTTAGAAGCGTTAAAAAGGTTCAAAAAGTCGCTAGAACGATTGCGGATTTACAAAAAAGCGAAATTATCAATAAAACGCATATTCTTGAGGCGCTTTCTTATAGAAAACGTTAATTATTTTGTTACGCAAATATCCTTTTTAGTAAAAGTTAGATAAAATAAATACAATTATGTTCTGTGGAGAAATATAGATGGAAAATTATGGCGCTAGTAATATTAAAGTTCTTAAGGGTTTAGAAGCGGTTCGAAAACGCCCTGGTATGTATATTGGTGATACTGGTCATCGTGGTTTGCATCATCTCGTTTATGAGGTCATTGACAACTCTATTGATGAGGCGATGGCGGGACATTGTGACACAATTAACGTTGTTTTAACAAAAAATGGAACTTGTAAAGTTTCTGACAATGGTCGTGGCATCCCAACGGATATGCATCCAACTGAGGGAATGAGCGCGGCTACCGTTGTTTTGACCGTACTTCATGCCGGCGGTAAGTTTGACAAAGATACTTATAAAGTCTCTGGCGGTCTTCATGGAGTTGGCGTTTCCGTGGTAAACGCTCTTTCCTCGGATCTCAAAATGACTATTTACAGAGAGAAAGAAATCTTTGAACAAGACTTTAAAGAGGGCATTCCTCAAGAAGTTATAAAAGTCATAGGAACGACTCGCAAGACTGGTACGACCATAGAATTTTTTCCAGATCCTAGCATCTTTACTGAGACTATTACGTTTGAGTATGAGTATTTATCCAAAAGATTTAAAGAGTTGGCGTACCTAAATCCATTTATAACCATAAAATTTTCAGATGAGAGAACTGGAAAACAAGAAGAGTACCACTTTGAAGGCGGTATCGCTCAATACGTAGCCGACATGAATAAAAAAGAGGTAGTGGCTCAGGTTTACTCGTTTAGCGCGAAAATTGAAGACATAGAGTTCGACATAGCCCTTATGTACAACGACTCTTATGAAGAAAAACTAGCTTCGTTCGTAAATAACATTCGCACTCCAAACGGGGGAACGCATGAAGCCGGATTTCGCGCGGGACTTACTCGCGTAATCTCAAATTACAACACTCAAAATGGAAACGCTAAAGAGAAAGACGCAAAAATTTCGGGAGAAGACGCGAGTGAAGGTCTGATCGCCATCGTCTCCGCTCGCGTTCCCGAGCCACAATTCGAAGGACAAACAAAGGGCAAACTTGGAAACACTTACGTAAGACCTTTGGTTCAAAAGCAAACGTATGAACTTCTTGCAAAGTATTTTGAAGAGAACCCAATAGAAGCCAAAGCCATTGTTTCCAAATCGCTTATGGCGGCTCGTGGTCGCGAGGCCGCAAAAAAAGCTCGTGAACTGACTCGACGTAAAGACTCTATGAGCGTTGGAACGCTGCCTGGAAAGTTGGCGGATTGCCAAAGCAAAGACGCCACTATTTGTGAGCTTTACCTAGTGGAAGGGGATTCTGCGGGTGGTTCGGCTAAAATGGGTCGCGATAGAGTTTTTCAAGCTATTTTGCCACTTAAAGGTAAGATTTTAAACGTTGAAAAAGCTAGACTTGACAAGATTTTAAAGTCGGAAGAAATTACTAACATGATAACCGCGATGGGCTGTGGAATCGGTGAAGAGTATAAAGAGGAAAAACTTCGTTATCACAAGCTTATCATCATGACCGACGCGGACGTTGATGGAAGTCACATTCAAACTCTCCTCCTTACTTTTTTCTTTAGACATTTCCGTGACGTCGTTGAAAAAGGCTACCTTTACTTAGCTCAACCACCGCTTTTTAGATACAAAAAAGGTAAAAAAGAGATTTATTTTAAAGATCAACGAGAAATGAACGACTTTTTAATTGACAACGGAATCGAGTCGATACAGGGTCAGAGTCTAGGACATAACGACCTTGTCTCTTATTTCAAAATGGTTGACCACTACGCAAGTTCGCTTGAAGCGCTTGAGAGACGATACTCGCTTGTAGATCTGATTCGACACTTTATCGAAAACCCAGATTTAATTAGTCTTGGGGCAAAGGATTTATACGTAAAAATTGAAGAATTTTTAGCAAGCATAGAAAATAACATTTTGACAAAAATGGTCAACGAAGAGACAAACGAAATACAAGTTTTCGTTCAAACAAAAGGTGGAATGGAAGAACTTTTAATAAATGACGACCTTTTTAGCGCCCCTCATTTTACGGAAGCGAATTACGTTTTCAAAAAGATTCAAGAGTGGGGATTGACTTTTGAAAATGACATTATAAAAGAACTTGACAATATTAAAGAGTACGCTAAAAAAGGCGCTTACATCCAGCGCTATAAAGGTCTAGGAGAGATGAATCCAGACCAACTTTGGGAAACTACGATGACTCCTGAAAATCGCGTTTTACTTCAAGTTACGATTGACGACGCGGAAGTCGCTTCTGACGCGTTTACTCTATTTATGGGCGATGAAGTTGAACCGCGCCGTAACTATATAGAAACTCATGCAAAAGACGTTAAACACTTAGACGTTTAGATAAAGAGTCATGCTGCTACCAGAAAAGAGAGAGCGAGAGTACCGTTTTAGACTAGCGCTTCGGATAGGTTTACCTATCTTCGCTCTTGTAATCACTTTTATTTCACACACTTTAATCACGACGTATTCATCACTGCAGGCTTCGTTTTATTTTGAAGCCATACTTCTTTTAGCCTTTAGCGTCTATTTTATATTGTTTCTTTTGTACAACGGGTTTAACGTCAAAATTATGGACGACGTCAGTAAAGCGTTTACAAGAGAGTATGTATATAAACATCTAAAAAAAGAATTAAAAGCCTCTAAGGAATATACTCTAATACTAATAAGCATAGAAAATCTTCATGACGTAAATCGAATTTATGGAATGAACAATGGAGATTACGTACTAAATGAAGTGGTGGAGTGGAGCGTTGCGTATCTAAAAAACGCAAACATTGACAATGTCCCAATAGGACGCTTGCATGGGGGATACTTTCTTATTGGACTCAAAGGTTCAAAAGAGAAGTACTCTACGATAGTGGAGCTTTTTTGTTTAAAATCAACAAAGTTTAGAGTCAACGACATAGAGGTTAAAATATCCGCTTCAATGACGGATGCAAACTACTCACATGAGCTTAACTTCATGATGGAACATCTTTTCGAGTTGCTAGAAGTAAATAAAAAAAGCAAACCTGCTCGCCGCCATGAATCCTCAATGGATCCAAACGAAGTAGAATCCATTGTAATAAACGCGATTAAAAAAAGAGAGATAGTCATAACTTCACAAAGCGTATTGGATGGCGAAAAGAGCGTTTTTCAAGAGTGTTTTGTCAAAATAAAATCAACTGATTCAAAATATTTATATCCAAAAAGATATATGAAAGTTGTAAATAAACTAGGCTTGTCGGTCGCTTTTGACTTGTTGGTTTTAGAAACGGTA
>CALDOC010000587.1 GCA_937914675.1 uncultured Sulfurimonas sp. | reverse complement strand
AATTTTGAAAAAACATATTATTATTTAATCATGCTTTTTGCTTTTACCATGCCTTTATCTCGAGCCAGCATTAGTTTGCTTGTCATATTACTCCCGATAACTTGGTTGATTGAAGGCGACTTTAAACGAAAACTTAAAGATATTCAAAACAATCAAACCTTGCTTTCCTTTCTAATCTTTATAGTGATAACCAGCTTGTCCTTTTTTTGGACGCAAAATCACGAGGAAGCTAGCAGACCCTTAAGAATGCTCCTTTATCTCTCAAGCACTTTTGTCATAGCTACGTCTTTGGATAAAAAATATGTAAATAGAGTAATAAGCGCGTTCTTAGCGGGGATGTTTATAAGCGAAATCATAGCGTATGGCGTGTTTTTTGAAATTTGGCAATTTAAACATGCGACTCCGTCAAATCCTTCGCCATTCATGTTTCACATTGACTATAGCGTATTTATGGCGTTCACCTCCATACTGCTTCTAAACAGGATGTTTTCTCCTAAATATGGAATAAAAGAAAAACTTTTTTTCTCCATGTTTTTCATGACTGTCACCGGCAATCTGTTTTTGGCAACAGGGAGAACCGGTCAAGTCGCGCTAATCTTGGCGATAGTAGTTATGAGCGTAATTCATTTTAGATTGTCGATTAAATCGATTTTAATTTCCATATTGTTAATACTTGTAATTTACGCAACAGCCTATAATGTAAGTAATAGTTTTAAGACGAGAAGTCAAATGGCAATAAATGACATAGAAAATATTTTAAATCTAGATTTTAATAATTCATGGGGAATTAGAGCCGCGTATTGGATCACGACGTTTAACATCATAAAAGAAAATCCTTTTGGAGTCGGCATAGGTGACTACAAAGACGCGACTGAATTAGAATTAGAACGAAAAAAATACAATGGCCTCGTATCCGCTGAAACTAAAATATTTATGGCGGATAGTCATCCACACAATCAATATCTCCTTATAGTGCTTCAGAGTGGTTTCATAGGTTTATTGAGTTTTTTTTACTTTATTTACAGATTTATGAAGCTCAAAATAGAT
>CALDOC010000586.1 GCA_937914675.1 uncultured Sulfurimonas sp. | reverse complement strand
TATTTTTTATTGATTTGAACTGTCCACTACTTTTTGTGGGTTATGAAGGATGCCATGGTATCGTTTATAAAAGTGACGCGAACTCGTTCACCATAATAGAATTTCAAAGGTAAAGAGTCTGCATAACTTATGCCATTTATTGACCACATGTAACGTTCCATATTGCCTGTTAAATGAAGAACAATTTCTCTATCAGGCATAGGTTCGGACGCAGTTGAGTAAAAGTTTTTTAAATCTGCGTAAGTCAATACTTTTCTCCCGTTATTACGAAGTCCCGCACCGGGGTCGTCCAAACGATAGCGTGGATTTACAGCTCGCATTGCGGTGCCAACGCCCCATTTTATAGGTAGTTTTGTAATGGGTATCTTAGGTTTTTCAGGCATAGGCATGATATTATGATGCGTATTCATTGATTCTTCCTTCACTCCATCCATATCCATACTGTTTCCCATCCCCATATCAACCATCGATAGCGGCTGTAGTTTATCCATCTGTGGACGCGCGGCTTTTGCGTTTGACTCGGTTGCAAGCGTTCCCGCCGCATACCCAAAACGGTCTAAACTTTGCGCGAAAATACAATAAGCGTCATTGTCGGGTTCAACTATAACGTCATAAGCCTCAGCGACGCCAATGCGAAATTCATCTACAACGACAGGTTTTACAGGGTTGCCATCGGCAGCGACAATAGTTAACTTAAGTCCAGGTATTCGTACGTCAAAAAATGTCATGGCGGATTGATTAATAAAACGGAGTCGCACTTTATCCCCTTTTTTAAAAAGGGCTCTCCAATCTTCTTGAGGCGTTCTACCGTTCATCAAAAAAGTATACGTATATCCGCTAACGTCAGAAAAATCACGATTGCTCATGCGCATTTCATTCCACATTTTTCTAGTTTTAATTGCTTCGCTCAAACCTTCAGTTTTCACTTCTTCAAAAAAATTCCCAACTGTGCGCTTGTTAAAATTATAATAATCACTATGTATTTTTAATTTTCTATAAATTGACTCAGGTTTCTCATCACTCCAATCGGTAAGCGACACGACATATTCAGAGTCATATTCAAAAGGGTCGGGTTTTTTAGGTTCAATAACAATGGCTCCATTAACGCCACTTTGTTCTTGAAAGCCAGTGTGAGAGTGATACCAAAATGTTCCACTTTGATTCACTTGAAATTTATAGGTAAAAGTTTCACCTGAAGCAATCCCATCATAACTAATGTCAGGAACACCATCCATTTTATAAGGAAGGATAATGCCATGCCAGTGAATAGAGGTACTTACTGGTAATTTATTTGTAACATGAATAGTTACAGTATCACCCTCTTTCCAATACAATGTTGGACCTGGTAGCATTTGATTTACGGTAGTGGCGACGGAGTAGTCGCCTGTGACGTTAACTATTGTCTCTTCTATGGTGAGATAAAACTCTGTGCCTTTAAGAGACCCCGTAGGTTTACGCTTACCAAACTCTTTTTCATTTGTTGCTTTCAGTGCAGTTGCTCCAAGCAGTAGCGTTGACGCGGCTAAACTTTGTAAAAGAACTCTTCTTGTCATCATATTAAATCCTTAATATTTAGATTACTTGATATGCCTTTAACTTGAACGATTTGTTATAGCCCAGAAAACTTGATGCCGGTGAGTTTGGCCATTTCTGAGTGCCAGGTTTCGAGGTCTTCTTTTGAGAACTTATTGAGGTGGTTATGACCACATCCTCGCGCCATTACCTGCATCAGCTTGTTCGCAGAATCAAAAAATCGTCCAACTCTCTGCCCTGCCCCATCGACATCGACAAGTTTTCGTAGTTCGGGGTCTTGGGTGGCAATTCCCGCCGGACACATGTTTGTATTGCAAATTCGGGCTCCGATGCAGCCGACCGCCTGAATTGAAGCGTTCGCCAATGCAATCCCATCCGCACCCAGAGCTAAAGCTTTCACGAAGTCAGCGGGTGTCCGCAATCCTCCTGTGATGATGAGTGTAACATCACCGCTTACTCCTAAGGAATCAAAATTAAATAAATAGGAAAACTATACTCCTATAAAATTGGTTAA
>CALDOC010000585.1 GCA_937914675.1 uncultured Sulfurimonas sp. | reverse complement strand
TAAAATGGTGAAACTTCTTCAAAGATAAAAAAATGTTATGATATAATATTTCGATTAAAGCAAGTTTGGAGTTTACAGGTGAATTATTTAACAAAAACTTTTATTTTTGTCGCAATTTTCTCTCTTCTTTTCTTTATTTTCAATGCAGTCTATTCTTTCAACGTTGAGTACGAAAAAGCGAAAGTGCAAAGCTACGAAAACGATGAACTTATTTTTAACAATTTAGTGCAAGCTCAAGAAGAGAATTTAAAAATTTTATCAGATGTTTTAACGCTTGACGAAAACGTTAAAGAAGCGTATAGACAAAACAATCCCGAAATTATCAAAAAATACGTTACTCACATATGGGAAAAAGCCAAAGAAGCCAAACTTGTTTATGAAATTCATTTCTTTAAACCACCAGCGATCTCTTTTGTAAATTTTTCTAATTTTAAATCAATCGGTTCGGACGTATCGGACGTCAGAACCGACATAGTATGGATTACGAACTCTTTTACCCCTAGTTTTCATCCATTTATGTGTAAAACCTATCCTGGATATAGAGCCACCGTTCCGATTATGGATGATGATGAAACAATTCTTGGTGGATTGTCAATTGGCAAAAAAATGGACTGGATACCGGATTTTATAAAAAAAAGAACCAACCATGACGCCTTTTTAGTTTATTCAAAAGAGTCTACAAACGTTCTAATAAGTGAATATTACGACTTATTTATCAAAGACAAAAAAATTATAGGAAAGTACATATTAGGCGATCAAACAAAAAAGATAGACGTAAGCTTGATTAGCGGCATAGATTTTACTCAGAAGAGACAAGATGTCATGATAGACAATAAAAAATATTTGCTCAATACTTATCCAATCATTGATTTTAACAATGAGACTATGGCGTATCTTTGCACAATTGACGATTTAGATAGCGTTACCGAGAGATTTTACAAAACAATGCTAAATAACTTAATTCTTATTTTGATAACGTCAATTATTATCTTTATATTAGCAAGAAAAAACAATCGGGAAATAATAAGTAAAATTAGCAATATAGCCAAAATTAGCGACGATATTAAAAAGAGAGACTTTAAAATATTGCATGCGACTTCAGAGCCAAGGATACAAGCCGTAGATGAAAATAATTTAGACGTTCTTCAAAACGACATAATTAACATGGGTTTGGAGATAGAAAAAAAATATACAAACTTTGAACTTGAAAGCGCCAATAAGGCAAAACTACTTCTAAAACAACTCTATACGGACAAGCTGACGACGCTTCCAAACAGAAGCGCTCTTTTTAGAGATTTGGACATATATACTCAAACGTATGTGGCAATTTTAAACATTCAGGCTTTTAAACGGATAAACGACGCGTTTGGCTTTGAGTCGGGAAATCTTATACTCCAACAACTGACGAGCCACATTAATAGAATAAACGAAGGGAAAGATTTTCACGCGTATAGGGTGGGTAGCGACGAGTTTGTAATTCTAAAT
>CALDOC010000584.1 GCA_937914675.1 uncultured Sulfurimonas sp. | reverse complement strand
GCAAGAATGGTGAAGTTTTACTAATGAAAGAGTTTGTGATTCCTGACTCTGGAGACGTTGACGCCATGATTTCAGGAGGGCAACTTCCTGGTGATATAAATGACATAGTTGATGGAAATACAACAACTCCAGCTACAACGAATCTAAACTTAGAACTAGGCTGGAACATGGTGTCATTACCTGTAGTCGCTACACTTTCTATATCTGACTTAAACAACACAGACATAGAGATAATCCGTTCTTTCCAAAACGAAGAGTGGTACATTTGGACAAAAAATTCTCAAGTTACAACAGAAAAACTATTGACAGAACTAACAAATGGAAATGGATACTGGATAAAAGTAACAAACACAACATCAATCTCTTTAGCGGGAACAGAAGTGGCGGGAACGACTTCTATAGTAACAGACGCTAAATGGCATATGTCAGGTTCAGCTTCCATAACGGATATGGATGCATTCTTTATAAACAACCCAACTGTAACTACATTATGGAAATACGTAAATGGAGAATGGTTAAGCATATCTAGTAAAATGGATATGCAACAAACAATGTATGACGCAAATATCAACCAAGTAAATGGTATAACTCCTAATGAAGGATTTATGTATAAATAGAAGGGCTTTGCTACATATGATTTATATGTAGTAAAACTGTTTTAGGTAGAGCTAAATTGCTTAAATTCTAGTGGGAGTAAATCTCCCACTCAAACCCACTTAAATTTTTCAACTCTTCATCAAAATTTATCCCAACGAGATAAATCTTTTTATTCTCACTCACATATTTTTGAGCGTAGTTTTTTGCTTTTATCTGCGAGAGAGCGTCACCGCCTCCCATCTTAAACTCAATAATATAGATGTACTCTTTGATCTTCAAAGTCAAATCAATTCTGCCACGGTTTGTTACGTCCTCACCAACAATCTCAAATCCTAAAGACGCTAAATAAGCGTAAATTACGGAAGCGTAATACCCCTCGAAATTTGAGATGTTGTTTTTTACATAGTTATTGTAGGGGATGGAAGCAAATAATGATTCTAAAATTGTTTTCAAATTTTCCAAATTAGCTGTTTGCAAACTCTTTTGAAGCTCCTTTTGCTGTAAAACATAGGTTTTATTATCT
This sequence comes from uncultured Sulfurimonas sp., assembly GCA_937914675.1. Taxonomy (GTDB): domain Bacteria; phylum Campylobacterota; class Campylobacteria; order Campylobacterales; family Sulfurimonadaceae; genus Sulfurimonas. Next base: position 2,830 of record CALDOC010000584.1, on the reverse strand, counting down.
GTTAAATAGGTGATAAAAATGGAGTTTAAAGATTTTCTAACCTCTTTATTTGGCAGTCTTAAAGTATATGTTATGAAATTATCTTCATCTATCTCTCTCTCATCTATCGTCAAATACCCAGCCTGAAAAAGTAAAGTCTCAATCGCAATATTTTCAATATGAAAACTATTTAAAAGCTCCTCACCAACTACTAAATCAGCAAGATGTGGAATGAAATAGTTTTTCTCTTTTATAACGTCTATTAAAAAAGTTGGAGTTCCAGTCTCAAACCAGTAGTTTTTGTAAAGGAATTTATTTTTTATAAAAAGTAGGATATCAAAAGGGTTATAAACCTTGTCTCCCAAAAAGTTATAGCCGTTGTACCAAAGTTTGAGTTTTTCTAAATCCACACCCTCTAAGTGTTTTGCAAAACTTGTCTTAATATCCTCATGCGTATAACCACAAATATTTCCATACTCTTCATTCAGACTTATATCTTCAATATTATTGAGTCCACTAAAAATAGAGACTTTCGAAAACTTGCTCACGCCTGTTAAAAAAGCAAACTTCATGTATTCGTCGCTTCCTTTTATTACGCTGTATAGATTTCTAAGTCCATCTCTCATCTGTGCGGCAACTTCAACATCTGTGATATTATCAAGGATTGGTTTATCGTATTCATCTATGAGAACCACCACTTTTTGCTTATATTTTTCATGAGCTTTGATAATTAAGTCTTTAAAACATATATCAGGAGAAGATGTGTTTTTACAAGTTATTCCAAGACTTTTTTGATTGTCTTCTAAAATACTTATAATTTTTTCATCTAACCTTTCTCTAGTATGTAACGTGCCATCTGCAAAAGAGATATGAATAACAGGATAACTCTTTGACCAATCGTATTTGTCATGGACGTACAAACCCTCAAAAAACTCTTTTTTAGCTTTGAAGATATTTTTGAGTGTATCAAGAAAAAGCGATTTTCCAAATCTTCTTGGGCGGGATAAAAATACATACTTATTATTTTCTATCAATTTTAAGGCTATTTCGGTTTTATCAATATAGAGGTAGTTCTCTTCTCTAATTTCTGAAAATGTTTGAATACCTACTGGAAGTTTTTGTAGCATGATAAAACCTTTCTCTTTTTTTATGATTATAGCAGTTTTTGTACATGGCAAATAAACAAGGAGCTACTTACTTAGAGAGAGTAAAGCTCCCACTCAAACCCACTCAAATTTTTCAACTCTTCATCAAAGTTTATCCCAACAAGATAAATCTTTTTATTCTCACTCACATATTTTTGAGCGTAGTTTTTCTCTTTTATCTGCGCGAGAGCGTCACCGCCTCCCATCTTAAACTCTATGATATAAATAAACTCTTTTATCTTCAAAGTCAAATCAATTCTTCCACGGTTTGTGACGTCTTCGCCAACAATCTCAAATCCTAAAGACGCTAAATAAGCGTAAATTACGGAAGCGTAATACCCCTCGAAATTGGAGATGTTGTTTTTTACGTAGTTGTTGTAGGGGATGGAGGCGAAGAGGGAAATGAGCGTGGTTTTGAAACTGTTCATATCCGCGCATAAAAGATATTCATACAAACTGTCTTGCAATCTAAGCTTTTCTACTCTTTGCTCTGTTAAATAGTCTACAAAGATGTCATTTAGAGACAATCTAACTTCATTATTTGGAACTTTTAGAGAGTAATTAAAACCACCCCTAGATTTTTCTATCCTCTCATCTATCGTCAAATACCCAGCCTGAAAAAGCAAAGTTTCAATCGCGATATTTTCAATATGAAAACTGTTTAAAAGCTCCTCTCCCACCACCAAATCGGCAAGTTGAGGAATGAAATAGTTTTTCTCCTTTATCACGTCTATCAAAAAAGTGGGAGTCCCCGTCTCAAACCAGTAGTTTTTATAGAGAAACCCACCTTGAACAAAAAGCAAAATGTCAAAAGGGTTATATACTTTGTCACCTAAAAAGTTATATCCGTTATACCAAAGTTTGAGTTTTTCCAAATCAACACCCTCAAGGTGATTTGCAAAACTTGCTTTTATGTCTTCATGCGTGTAACCACAGATATTTCCATATTTGGCGTCTAAGGAAATATCTCTGATATTATTTAAACCACTAAAAATAGAGACTTTCGAAAACTTGCTTACGCCTGTTAAAAAAGCAAACTTCATGAATTCATCACTATCTTTTATCACACTGTAAAAGTTTCTTAAACTATCTCTCATCTCAGAAGCTATTGCAAGATCTGTGATATTGTCTAAAATCGGTTTATCGTATTCGTCTATGAGAACTACCACTTTTTGATTGTATTTTTCATGGGCTTTGATGATTAAATCTTTAAAACAATCAGCCACATCATTTTTATCTTCACACGCTACCCCTAACTCTCTTTGGTTATATTTTAAGATTTTTATAATTCTGTCATCTAACTTTTGACCTGAATGAAGTGTTCCTCCACCAAAAGAGATATGAATAACGGGATAACTCTTCGACCAATCGTATTTGTCATAGACGTACAAACCCTCAAAGAACTCTTTTTTAGCTTTAAAGATATTTTTGAGAGTATCAAGAAAAAGCGATTTTCCAAATCTTCTTGGGCGGGATAAAAAAACATATCTGTTGTTTTCTATCAAGTCAAGCGCAATTTTAGTTTTATCAATATAGAGATAATTATCTTCTCTAATATCTGAAAACGTTTGAATACCTACTGGAAGTTTTTGCAACATGATAAAACCTTCTTCTTTTTAGTACTTAAGCCCTATCTTTTTTAGCGCCTTATTTATATTTTTAATCTGAATATTTTTGTTTCTACACCACAATGGCGCTAGAAGCGA
>CALDOC010000583.1 GCA_937914675.1 uncultured Sulfurimonas sp. | reverse complement strand
AAACCACTTAAAAGGCGTTGAGCCAATGAGATCAGTTCGTTTTTGTCATTATATTCAGGGATAAAAATAATAAACTCGTCTCCACCCAAACGAATACAAAGTTCATTATCTCTCACTGTGGCTTTTAATGTGTTCGCCACGTATATTAATATATCATCGCCAGCGGCATGTCCAAGGTTGTCGTTTACAGCTTTAAAGCCATCCAAATCTATAAATAAAATAGCGATTTTGCGTCCAAACCGCAAGGCTCCTTTTTGAAATATTTTAAACCTTTCAAAAAAACCATGACGGTTTAAAAGCCCGGTTAAACTGTCAGTCGCGCTCATTCTCTCAAGTTTCAACTCCATCTCTTTTCTATTTTCAACGTCGGTGTAAAATCCTATCATTCGCTCAGGCTCATTGTTGTTGTCAAAAACAACTTTGGCGCGATTTAAAATCCATTTATACTTTCCCGATTTTGTCTTGACTCGATATTCAATTTCAAAATAATCACTATTGCCTTTTAGATGAGCGTCGAGTTGGCGTTGCGATTCCATCGCGTCGTCAGGGTGAATCATCGCTTTTAGATAGCTATAGGAACACTGAGGTATTTCTCCATCCATGCAACCCAACATAGTTAAAAGAGTTGGTGAACAAAAAAGAGTATTTTCTTTGATGTTCCAATCCCACAACCCGTCGCGACTACTCTCTATGGCTAAATTAAATCTTTCTATATAATTGTATAGTTTTTTATCTCTCTCTCTTTGATTTGTAATGTCCGTAACGTAACCTACGTAATTAGTAATCTTATGGCTAGAGTCGTAAAGAATTTGAGTACTATCCGTAACCCATACATAACTTCCATTGCGATGTCTGAGTCGATAATCTTGATGCGTGAAGGAGTCTACTTTTTGCTGAGAATTATCTTGCACTTCTTTAAAAACTCGCGCTAAATCGTCTTCATGTATAAGTTGGGCGTATTTAATTGTTGAATTTAAAAAATTTTCTGGTTTGTACCCAAGAATGTTGCGTAAACTCTCTGAGACGTATTCTACCGGCCAATCTTCTCTCCTTTGCCATTTGAAGACAATGATATTTCCATTGTTGAAAAGCTTGTAAGCTTCTTCTATCTCTTTTGTTTTACGATTGTTCTCTTCAAAGAGATCAAGAAGGTCTAAATTGGCGTTAATCCTTGCGCTAAACTCTTGATACGTAAATGGTTT
>CALDOC010000582.1 GCA_937914675.1 uncultured Sulfurimonas sp. | reverse complement strand
GATATGTTTAAAGATAAGATCAAGAGTGGATGGACTCCTTATTGTATACAAAAGACAGAAAACAAGAAAAAACTTTACTCTTTTGTTGAAGATACTCTATCGGAATGTTCAAGTTGCCCATTAGCAGATTTGTATGATGGTAAAAGCGCCTTTAACATACAACTAAAATATAATGATAAAGTTTATGGATACCTAACCCTTTCTCTTGATAAAGAGTATATTACAGATTATGATGAATTATTACTACTTGATGAAGTTGCCGGGGATATTGCCTATGCGCTTTATAATATAAAAATAGAAGAACAATTGATAGCGAAAGAAGAGCGCTATCGTTTTGTGATAGAGGGAACGCAAGATGGATTATGGGATTTTAATATAGTAAATAATACAGTTTATTACTCCGCCAGATGGAAAGAGATGTTGGGTTATAGCGATAATGAACTTGAAAACAGTTTTAAAACTTGGGAAGAACTTATTAACCCTGCTGATAAAGAACAGGCATTGGTAGATATACAAACATCTCAAAAAAGTAGAACAGGACTATACAGTAATATTCACAGGCTTAAACATAAAGATGGTCATTGGGTATGGATTAGTACACGTGGTAAAACTATCTTTAATGAAAATGGAGAAGCTGTGCGTATGATTGGCTCTCATACTGATATTACTGAACAAAAAGAGATAGAAATAGCTTTAGTTAAGAGTCAACAGCGTTATGAAAGCGCAGAAAAATTAGGAAAAGTTGGAAGCTGGGAACAAGATTTTACTCACGAAACATTAAATTGGTCTTATGAAGTCTATGAAATTTTTGAGATTGATCATGTGATTGAGATGACGTTTGATCATTTTATACAACGGGTTCATCCCCAAGACCGAACTCTTGTCAGTGATACTTTTGCAAAGAGCGTCAAGGAACGCACTATATACAATTTAGCGCACAGATTACTTTTCTCTGATGGACGCGTAAAATATGTCATAGAACGCGCTGAGCACTATTACGATGAAAATAGTAAACACGTACGTACGGTTGGAACGGTGCAAGATGTCACTATTGAAGAACTTTCAAAAAAAGAACTTGCAATTTCAAATGATAAGTTTGAAAAAGCCTTTAACAAAACGCCAAATATTATCATAATTAGCAATTTTAAAACAGGTAAGATTTACGAAATTAATGAAACTGGTGAGCATATTTTAGGCTATCATAAAGAAGAACTTATTGGTAAAACAACACTTGATATTAATCTATGGAATGATTACAATGATAGAAAAAAGTATATCGATACATTAAATGAAAATGGTTCGATAGAGGGCGACATTTACTCTTTTAACAAAAAAAATGGCGATGTGATAGTTGCCAGCGTCTTTGCAAATATAATTACTATTGATGGTGAAGAGTATATTTTAGCGGTAGCTGATGATATTACAAAACAAAAGCACATGGAAGAAAAAATAATTGCTAACGAAAAGATTTTAAGTCTTATAATAGACAAATCTCCTATTGGCATTTGTACAGTAGATTTACATGGAAACTTCGTGTCAACAAATCCAACTTATGAGAGTATGCTTGGTTATTCCAAAAAAGAGCTCACTAATTTATCCTTTTTTGATGTGACACATCCAGATTATCGTCCTAAAAACAAAGGACTTTTCAAAAAAATGTTTGCATTAGAAGAATCAGGTTTTAGTATGGAAAAAGTTTATATTCGCAAAGATGGCAAAGAGATTGATGTTCATGTTCATGCTGTAGGAGTCAGTGATGAGACAGGGGCCATAAAGTTTGGAACAGCATTTGTAGAAGATATTACAGAAAAAAAACATGCTCTCGAACTATTAAAACAGAAGAAAAATGAGTTAGAGACTATAATTCAAGAAGCGCCAAATCCAATAATGTTACATAATGAAGATGGAAAAGTTTTACTAGTGAATAAAGTGTGGCAAGAACTAACAGGCTATAGTTATGATGAAATAAACACCATAGAAAAATGGACAGAAAAAGCTTATGGCGAAGAGATGCCAACAGTCAAAAAATATATCGATAAACTTTATGAACTCCACCATGCTGTTAACGAAGGAGAATACCCTATTATTACAAGTAATGGAGAAACAATAAGCTGGCAATTTAGCTCCGCTCCGCTAGGCATTATTGATGGTAAACGCACAGTAATTTCATCAGCCATGGATATTACGGAGCTGAAGAAAAAAGATGAGATGATGATAAATCAGTCGCGCCAAGCGGCAATGGGAGACATGATCGCCATGATCGCCCACCAGTGGCGCCAGCCCCTCACGGTCATAGCCATGGAAGCCAACAACATAAAACTGGATATCGCACTTGGAGAGGAGATTCCGACCGAAGAGCTCGAAGAAATGGCAAATACAATCAGCGAGCAGACCCAACAGCTCTCCCAAACTATAGACGACTTTAGGAACTTTTTCAAACCAAATCAAGAAAAGAAGCAAACCACTGTCGGAAGTGTGCTAGAAGGTACATTGAAGATAGTTGGCAAAAGTCTGGAGAATAACAACATTGCAGTAACAATCGAAAATAAAAGTGAGACCGAGTTCTTAACCTATTCAAATCAGCTGCTTCAAGTCTTTTTGAACCTACTAGGCAATGCTAAGGATATTTTACTAGATAAAGAGGTCTCAGATGCCAAAATTACGATAACGATTGATGAAACCAAAGATACAATTGTTGCAACAATCTGCGATAATGGCGGTGGAATTCCAGAAGATGCCATCAAGCGATTAGGAGAACCATACTTCA
>CALDOC010000581.1 GCA_937914675.1 uncultured Sulfurimonas sp. | reverse complement strand
AGTTATTACATAGAAAACTCCAAAAAATAGATGATAGCCGTTTTACTCCTTGGCGGCGGCGGACACTGTAAATCCGTCATAGACGTGATAGAACAAGAGCGAAAGTACTCCATCGCGGGAATCATCGACAAAAAAGAGCTTATTGGAACGAGCGTCTTGGGCTATGAAGTGATAGGCTGCGACGACGACTTGCAAGAGCTTTTCAAAAAGTTTCAACACGCGGTCATAACGGTCGGACATGTCAAATCAAACGCGATTCGAGTCAAACTCTTTACGCTCCTAAAAGAGATCGGTTACGCCCTTCCCGTCGTCGTCTCGCCTCTAGCCTACGTCTCCAAACGCGCAAGCGTCGACGAAGGCACGGTAATCATGCACCACGCGTTGCTCAACGCTTGCGCCAAAGTGGGAAAAAACTGCATAATCAACACAAAAGCGTTATGCGAACATGACTGCGTCATAGAAAATCACACGCACGTTTCGACAGGAGCAATCGTCAACGGCGGAGCGATTGTAAAGGCGAATAGTTTTGTCGGAAGTTCCAGCGTCGTCGTCGAATGCGCGACCGTTAGCGGGTTTTTAAAAGCTGGGAGTTTGAACCGCGTTCGTCCTTAGGAAAACAGGCTCAAATCTTCTATCTCTCCAGACAACGGCCAAATTCGGAACCAATCACAAAAACAACGTCATTGGCGATGTCGTGATTGCCATGCGTGTCAAATCCATACTATGTTTATGTTGTAGGTAAAATAACCTTAAAGAAAAAACTTTATTTTTTGTAATTTATGTTAGAATACGTCATGAAAAATTTTACTCTTTCTTTTGTGAACGTTGATGAACTCGAAGCCTTGATGGACTCTTCTTCAATCGACTCTTCATCCACTCTCATACAGATTTTTTGCGCGCAAGCGGATGAAGAGAAAATAGTGGAAATTCAAGAATTCTTCCAAAAAAATTATCCTGAATCGACTTTAATCGGAGCCACTACGGATGGCGCCATAGATGGTCTGAATTTTTACGTCGCAACTAAAAGCGTTGCGACGTTTACATGTTTCGAGAGTACGGTTTTAAACTCCTCGCTCATAAAAAACGAAGCGTGCGCCCACAATAGTTTTAGGGTTGGTCAGGCGCTAGCGTATGAATTGCTCGCGGACGATTTGAAAGTGATTATCAGCTTTACCGACGGCACCCAAACAAACGGCGAAGAGTACGCCAACGGCGTCTCTAGCGTCGCTCCAAACGCGACTCTTTCTGGCGGCATGGCCGCGGACAATGGACAGATGCGAAAAACCTACGTTTTTACCAAATACGATTTTACCTCCTCGGGAGCGGTCGGCGTCTCTTTGTGCAACGCTCATTTAAACGTTTCGACAAAATACGCCTTTGACTGGACGCCGATAGGCAAAAAACTAACAATTACCAAAGCGATAAAAAATCGAGTGTACGAGATAGACGGTTTGTCTCCAGTCGCCGTTTACGCGAAATATTTTGGTCAAGAACTCGCAAATCAACTACCGCAAGTCGGAGTGGAATTTCCTCTCGTGTTTCAAAAAAACGGCGTTTTGATCGGTCGCTCGGCGTTGCTTAGGCACAATGACGGTTCGCTAACGTTCGCCGGCAACGTTCCCGAGGGAACCGAAGTAAGCTTTGGTCTTGGCAACATAGAGAAAATTTTGCACAATAGCCATTATCATGTTGGAAACATGATTGACGACATGGAATACGAAACCGAAGCGGTTTTCATCTACTCCTGCATGGCGAGACGTCAATTTATGAAAGATTACGTCGCGGACGAATTGCGAATATTAAATATTTTGGGGAGCGTGTCGGGATTTTTCACTTACGGAGAGTTTTTTCACGCGCAGAGCGGCAATCAGCTCTTAAACGAAACTATGACTCTTTTGGCTCTGAGCGAAACGAAAAAACCAATGCTCAAATCCATGAAAAAAATCCCTGAAAATCCTTCAAACTATACGGCGCGAGCCGAGCACGCCATCTCCAATTTGGCGAATCAAGTTTCAAGCGAGTTGGCCGAGCTAAACGACAACTTGGAGAGAAGGATTAAAGATAGTTCGGATTACATATACAAACAAGCGTATTTCGACAAATTGACAGGATTGCCAAACAGGTTGAGTCTCATTAGAAGACTTGAGGAGAGCATGGGAAAAATGATATTTTTGATAAATATCGACGACTTCACTTCGATAAACGATTTTTACGGGCATGAGATTGGGGACAAAGCGCTCAAACACCTATCCCAAAACTTAAACGACGTCTCCAAGGAAAGCAATTTCGAATTGTTCAAGCTTCCATCCGACGAGTTCGCCATTATCGCCGACATGTCTCACGATAAAGACGTTATTGGAGAGAAAATAGTCGAATGCGTCCAACGCATGGAAAAAAACGAACTCTCCATCAATGGAAATTTAATTCATATCACGATTACCGTGGCCGCCGCTTCCATCAACAAGAACAAAACCGGTCTCGTAAACGCGGACATGGCGCTAAAGCTCGCCAAAAAATCGGGCAAAGAGTATCTCATCTTTGACGAAGATCCCGCTCTTAGCCAGCGTTACGAAGAAAACATCAAAATGGCCAACGTCATTAGACAAGCTATCAGCGAAGACAAGTTTATTCCATATTTTCAGCCTTTGCTAAATCTAAAAACCGGCGCGATCGACAAGTACGAAGCTTTGGTAAGGTTGAAGAGAGAGGATGGAGAAATCCTCTCTCCGTACGCCTTTTTGGAGATAAGCAAAAAAATAAAGCTCTA
>CALDOC010000580.1 GCA_937914675.1 uncultured Sulfurimonas sp. | reverse complement strand
GTAGTTATGAGTCTCGAGTTCGTTCTCTTCATAGCCAAGCAACGTATCAAAGGCTTCGCTTGTCATGGTAATCACGTTGTCGCTTGTGGTTCTGCAAAACAGAGTGCTAACTTTGAGGGCTTTTTCGTATTCGTATATAAAACTGACTTTTTCCTCAAGCGATTGAGCGCTCGTTTTGAGATTTTTTTCAAGATCTCGTTTTTGGAGTTCATTTTTTGTCACGTCTAAACGCATGGAGATAAACTCTACGATGTTTCCATTTAAATCCATAATTGGGGTGATTGTAGAATCTACATAGTAGGATGAGCCATCTTTAGCTCTATTTTGAACTACTCCATGCCATTTCTTTTTACTAAGAATTGTTTGCCACAAATCTTTATAAACAAAAGAGGACATGTCCGGATGTCGAACCAAATTATGGTTTTTTCCAATGAGTTCCTCTCTCGAGTAACCACTGATTTTTACAAAAGCGTCGTTTACGTAAGTTATGATTCCTTTAACGTTAGTCTTGGAGACAATGGAACTTTCATCTACTATGGTTTTATATTGAGCGAGGAGTCGTTCGCTCTCTTGAAGCTCTCTTTGCATGAGAAACTGAGTCGCCGCGTTCTCAAGAACGCTAAAAAGTTCACGAAGATTTATGGGCTTGAGAAGATAATTGTTAATTCCTAGGCTAATGGCTTTGAGGAAATATTTCGTTTCGTTAAACGCGGACGAGATGATGATTGGTATCGTAGGATTTTCTTGTTTGATGCGTTGCGCCATCGTTAAGCCATCCATCTTTGGCATGCTAACGTCTGTTAAGATAATGTCTGGATGGCGTTGATGATAAAGCTCCAAGCCCTCCTCACCGTTTGTGGCGACGATAAGCTCAAGACACTCGTTTTTAAATATTTCAGTAATTTCCGTTCGTATCGACTCGTCGTCTTCAACGTATAGTAAGCGTATTTTTGAAAGTGATTTATTTTGCATTGCTTATTTGCCTTAAAATTGTAATAGACTCTTATAAAAAATAATTATAGCAAAAAATAATTTTAAATGATAATATTAAGCTAACTAAACGCTGGTCTCATCATGACCTTAAGCGTTTCCGCCACGCTCTCGCCCAACGCCTTAAGATTGTAACCACCTTCAAGCATAAAAATTTTTGGAACTTCGCTTGATTGCGTAATCGCTTCCACTATCCGTTTTATCCCCTCGGTCGTCACTTGCAGTTGAGCCAAGGGATCGGCGACGTGCAGGTCGTATCCCGCTGAAACGAGAATAACGTCAGGGTTAAAACTTTCTACGTCGAGAAGAAGTTCCTCTTCATAGATGGGGAGGATATCGTCGTCCGCGCTAAAAGCTCGCAATGGAAAGTTATGGGTAAATCCTTCTCCCTCTCCACCACCGCGTTCGTCAGCCGCTCCGCTCCCCGGATAAGCGGGGTACTCATGAGTGCTAAAGTAAAAAACGGTGGAATCCTCATAAAAAATCTCTTGAGTTCCATTGCCATGATGCACGTCAAAATCGATAATCATCACTTTTTCGTATCCCATGGACTGAGCGTAACGAGCGGTAATTGCCACATTGTTAAAGAGACAAAAGCCCATCGCTTGAGTGCTTGTCGCATGATGACCGGGAGGTCGCACCGCGCAAAAAGCGCTTTTTATCTCTCCCGAGTAAATCCTATCCACCGCTTCGACGCCAGCTCCAACCGCCATCAAAGCCGCTTCAAAAGAGTTGGATGAAACTTGAGTGTCACCGTCAATCGCCTCTTCTTCTAAACTTTTCTCTTCAATAAATTCGATATGAAAAGAGGAATGAACCAACGCGAGAACGTCCAAAGGCGCCGGTTTTGGCTCTAAAAAAAGCAAGCGCTCGCGAAGCGGCTCTATCGCCGCTAAAATAGCTCGAAGCCGCCCCGCGTTTTCAGGATGACGCGCGCCGGTGTCATGCTCTAAAAATATAGGGTCGTAAATAAATCCAACGGATGACATAACTCGCCTCTCCTTTTTAAAAAGTATACCATTTTTTTAAAACATTGCGTTCTCTCGCTTTTTACCCACTAATTTTTTTTGCCGATAATTAAGGCGACTTTAACGCAAAGTTTTCTTTTTTTAAGTTAACATGACAGTACTTAACTAAATATTGGACAATTCATGATTCGCAGACACGCTACGGAACAAACGGCTATTTTCTTCAGCGTTATTAAATGGGTCTTTCTCTCTTCCGTTATTGGCGTGCTCATAGGAATCGTCGTCTCCTTCTTTCTCAAAGCGATTGGTTGGGCGGAACTTCATCAATCAACGCTTCCTTTTCACTACTATTACCTTCTTCCAGTCGTACTCGTCGTAACCGTTTGGCTTGTCAAAACGTTCGCTCCAAATGCAGAAGGCCACGGGACTGAAAAAGTTATAGAAGCCATTCACAAACATGAGGGAAAGATAGACGTCGCCGTCATCCCAGTTAAGCTTATTGCCACCCTGTTAACGATTTTTGCCGGCGGATCGGTTGGAAAAGAGGGACCGGGAGCTCAAATAGGCGCTGGGGTGGCTTCATTGATAGCCACCACGCTAAAATTTAGAAAAGGCGATAGAAAAAAACTCGTTATTTGTGGCATTAGCGCGGGATTCGCGTCTGTATTTGGCACGCCCATAGCGGGCGCAATTTTTGGCGTAGAGGTTCTTATCATAGGCGTCATCATGTACGACGTTTTACTGCCCTCTTTTATAGCTGGATTCGCCGCGTTCACTACGACGCAATTTTTAGGCGTTGAATATACGTATTTTAACGTGCGTTTTTATCAATCCGTCGCGCTTGACATTCCTCTTATCGTTCAAGTTATTATTGCCGGCGTATTTTTTGGCGTCGTGTCGGACATCCTTGTTACCACGCTCACAAAATCATCTCAAAAAATAAAAAAACTCCCCTATTCTCCCTACATGATCGCCTTGGTCGGTGGCGCCGTTTTGGTTGTTTTGACAATGATATTTGGAGAAAAATACCTCGGCTTGGGAATGGGAACCATCAAGGAAGCTTTAAACCCAGAGTCGAGCGTTCATGGAGATTTGCCTTGGTACGCGTTCTTGCTCAAAACCGTTTTTACGTCGATTACTTTGGCGGTTGGAGGCAGCGGTGGCATCATCACGCCTATTTTTTACGTGGGCGCCACAAGCGGAAACCTTTTTGGACATTTAGCGGGAGGAGATCATATCCCCCTGTTTGCGGCACTTGGTTTTGTGAGCGTGCTCTCGGGAGCGACAAACGCTCCAATCGCGGCTACCATCATGGCGGTTGAACTTTTTGGTCTCGAAATCGCGCATTACGCGGCGATTAGCGCGGTTATGAGCTTCTTGCTCACTGGGCATAGAAGCGTTTTTAATTCACAAAAATTAGGCATGACAAAATCCGACGCGCTCTTTATTGAGTTGGGAGAAGACATTGAAAACACAAACGTCAAACTCGAAGAAAAAGAGGCTAAAAAAATTCACAGTTTCACAGAAAGGCTTCGAGAAAAAAAAGAGAAGTTATACTCAAGAAAAAGTAATCCTACGCTTAAGCCTCCCGATTCAAAATAAATCGTTTAACGAGCGACTTGAGTCGTTTTTGCTCTGATTTTGCGTCTTTGCCTCCATAAGAAATTTGCTCGTAAAGCGTGTCGATATTTCGCATGTAAGAGATATGATTCGTTTTATGCGGATATTTTTCCATATATCGCAAAAAGCACTGATGCAGAGTTTCGTCTTCTTGGCGAACATGACCCTCTTTTTTTAAGGCTTTTAAGAGTGGCTGTAGAGCGCCTATGGCTTCTGAACCATAGCTTGGTCGGCGAAAGTAGGATATGATGACAAACGTTAAAATCAGCAAAACAAGTAAACTCGTTACAAAAATAAAGATAAACCTTGGGTTCTCTTTC
>CALDOC010000579.1 GCA_937914675.1 uncultured Sulfurimonas sp. | reverse complement strand
CTGTCTCCTTGGCGCGTCTTCGAATTCAATCTCCGCCAACCAACGAAGATTTTTGTTAATTTGTTGGTTAGGAATTAAAGAAAAACGATAGATTCTAAATCCATCATTCGCGCCATTGTTTTTGTCACCGGAATATATGCCGTAATAAGCGTCCATATAACCATTCATCTTAACCGAAGTATCGTCTTTTTTAGCCAGTTCCGATTCTATAGAGTCGGAATTATCCTGCAGAGACGCAATTTCTTTTTTAAGCCCATCAATTTGAGATTGCAGAGATTCGGAGTTATCAGCCATACAATTACTCGTAAGCAACAAAGTGGAAATAACTACAGACATTTTAAACTTTTTCATTCAAAAACTCCTTGTTTTCTTTATAAACTTATACAAGCGACACTTATTCCTACATAACTATTACTTATATTGAAAAAAGTATAGCGTTGTGAAACTGGACATTTAATAGTAGCTTTAAATTATATAACATTGACCTAATGAAACGCATGCAATTGTTTAGATTTTTCTTACTGTTGGGATTCTAAGAAAAAACTCAAAGATTGTAACGTTTCATAGCGCTATAATTGCCAAAGACGACGTTAGTCAGGTGAATAAATTAAAAGGAAAAATTATGATAGTGGAAATCGTATTTGCGGCTGGGTGTTTTTGGGGCGTTGAAAAACATTTTGAAAACTTTGAAGGAGTGGTTAAGGCGGAGTCTGGATACGCTGGGGGAAACTACCCAAATCCGACTTATGAAGACGTGTTGGACAAAAGAAGGTTTCAAGGCCAAAGCGAGCTCGTCAACTACGCGGAGTCGGTAAAAGTCACGTATGACAACTCAAAGGTGAGCGCGGACGCCCTCATCAAATCTTTTTGGGAGCTTCATGACCCAACGCAAGTGAACGGCCAAGGCAACGACATTGGAAACAATTACAGAAGCGCCATTTATTATACAAACGCAAATCAGGAAAAGAGCGCGCATGATACGGAGACGACATACCAAAATTTGCTAACGAAGAAAGGTTATGGAAAGATCGTTACGGAGATAAAACCGCTGGAACGTTTTTACTCCGCGGAGAGTTATCATCAAGATTATCTACAAAGAAACCCTTATGGTTACTGTCCAAATCATAGCACGGGAGTAAAATTTACGAAAAGCGACGTCAAAAAAGAGACGATAACGCCACTGGGAGGCAAGGAGATTATTGTTATAAAATCGGCGTCCTATTGTCCTTATTGTGAAAAGTTTGAAAAGGAAGTGAGTTCACTTTATAAGGGAACGGTTCCTCTTAGAACGGTTTTAGCCAGCGACTTAAAAGGTTTTGACGTTAAAACAAAACTATTCGCCACTCCTACGATACTTTTTATAGAAGATGGCAAAGAAATCATGGGACGAAAAGGCTTCATGGAGAGCGAAGATTTTTACAAAACTTTGGGCGATTTTAAACTTGGCAAAAATTCCCAAAGCTACAACGTCGCGTTCAATCAAGGAACCGACAACCGCCACTGCAAACAGTACGACGTATTTAAAGAGACTCCCGACGGCGTTTTTGTGGACAAACTCTCCGGCGACGTTTTGTTCGACACGCGAGAGCGTTTTCACTCCGGAACGGGTTGGCTAAGTTTTTATAAGGCGGTGGACAACGCCACCGTCGAGAAGGTCGATAACAGTTACGGCATGAAAAGAGTCGAAATAATCGCTAAAAAAAGCGGCATCCATTTAGGGCATGTATTTCCACGAGAAGACGGCAGAAAAAGGTTTTGCATCAACGCCACCGTATTAGAGTTTGTGCCGCGAGAGAAGATTACACAAGCGATACACGCAAAATAGTTACAATGTCGCAACGGACAAATTTAAGGAGCGCGTTATGATTTTGAAAAAAAAATACTCGGAATTTTACGGTTTCGAGATACCGCTTTATTTGTTGTTTTTATTTCTGTTTTTATCTC
>CALDOC010000578.1 GCA_937914675.1 uncultured Sulfurimonas sp. | reverse complement strand
GTGGCGCTTTAGCGATTGGCGTTGCTGATAAATTTGCAATGATGCGATACTCTGTATTTAGCGTAATCTCTCCCGAGGGTTGTTCCGCAATTTTATGGAACGACCCTAAAAAAGTGGAAGTTGCGACAAACGCTATGAAAATTACAAGTGGCGATCTACTGGATCTAGAGTTAATTGACGACATCATCAATGAGCCATTAATTGGCGCGCATAGAGATCAAGAAGGCGCGGCTCAGGCTATCAAAGAATACTTTTTAGAAAGCTTGTCGAAACTTAATGAAATGAGTGAAGATGAAAGAATGGACGCTAGATACGCAAAACTTACTAAACCAGGCGCTTTTTCAGAATAATGTAACTATTGTTTTTCCGTTTCTTCTTTAAGAAATGGATCAAACTTAGGACGTTTTAATCTGGATGCAGTCTTTGAAAACTTTATTAAATCTTCTACGTTATTTAAATTTTCCTCACAACTTTTCATCGATAATAAAAAAAGTCCATAGGTCGTCATAACGTCACTCATGGCTCTATGGTGCGTTGCGTTTGGATTAAGCGTTAATGTGTCATTTAGATATGATAGAGCGTATCTATAAGATACAATCGTCCTCTCAGCTAAGGCTAATGAGCATAAAGCTCTATTGAGAATTGGCTCTAAACCGATTTTTTGCATACTTAAAGATATGAAGTTATAGTCAAATTTTACGTCATGAGCTATAAAAATAGCGTCGTCTAAAAACAGTTTAAATTCCATCATTACTGTTTTGAGCTCTGGCGCGTCTTTTGTGTCTTGCGCAAAAATGCCAGTTATGGCTGAAATGTGTGGATTGATCTCTTTCGCGTATACCAAAGACTCAAACGAGTCTATAATGATGCCATTTTTTACTTTTACGGCCGCAATCTCTATGATCTGGTGTTTCTCTATTTTAGAACCATTAGTCTCGATGTCAACAATGCAAAATACAGCGTTTTTAATCTCAATGTATTTTGTGTCAAAAAAAAAGTTACCTTGATTTTTTATGATATTTACGCCTTGAGCGCGCGCGAGTTCTATAAATAGATCTATACTTTCCGTTATTTGCGATTTCAGCGCTTCAAGAGGAAGCCCACGACTAGCAAGTTTAGATATGCTTTTTGCGTCGAGAGCAAAATCCTTATTTAGCATTTAGTATAAACTCTTTTACTTTTGTCTCATCTTTGACTCCATGACTAAGCTCAACGCCGCTACTAACGTCAACGCCAAAAAAATCGTACTCTTTTAATGAACCTACGTTTTTTTCATTTAGCCCACCGGCGAGTATGATTTTTGAGCAATCTACGTCTTTAAACCATTCAACGTTAATGCGTTTGCCAGCTCCTCCAAAAGTTTCACAGTATGCGTCCACAAGTCTGTACTCATGAGAGTACGTTGAAATATCGCGCTTGTTTTTAGCTCGAATAACTTTGATATGAGGAACTCTAAGAGAATTACATAGTTCTTGTGATACGTCAAAATGAAGTTGCGCGAGGGTCGCTCCAACTTCTTGGCATGTTTCATTTATCGTTTCTGCGTCTACGTTTACGAATAAGGCCACTTTTTCAACAAAAGGAGGCAATTGTTGTATGATGTTCTTGGCTTGAAGTGGAGTGACGTATCGCGGAGATTTTTCATAAAAAACAAAACCCAACGCGTCCGCTCCAGCTTCTATGGCAATCATGGCGTCTTTATATGAAGTTATTCCACAAATTTTTGTTCGCATTAAATCTGTAAACTCTTGATAGCGGCTTTTCTATCTTGATGGTTAAATACGTAATTTCCAGCGACGACCACGTCGACGCCTACGTCTTTTAAGGCTTGAATGTTTTTATCACTAACTCCGCCATCTACTTCTATAAGGCAATTGGGATTAATTCTGTTTCTCATTTCATTCAATCTCGCGGCTTTGGGTATAACGGAGTCTATAAAACTTTGTCCGCCAAAACCAGGATTGACGCTCATAAGTAAAACCATGTCAAGATCTTTAAGCAAAAACTCTACAGTTTCCGGAGGGGTGTGCGGATTTAAGACTATGGCTGGTTTGATGCCAAGAGAGCGAATTTTTTGTATAAGACGATGAGGATGTTTCTCCTCTTCAATGTGAAAAGAGATATATCCAGGTTTAAGCGGAGCGAAAAGTTCAACAAAAAAAGCGTTGTTTTCAACCATTAGGTGAATGTCAAGCGGTTTTGTCGCATGTTTCGCAATTGCGGAAACCACAACCGGACCAATTGTTAAATTAGGCACAAAGTGACCATCCATTACGTCAACATGAACTAAATCACATCCAGCGTTACATATTTCTTCCACATCTTTTTGAAGATTACCGAAATCAGCAGAAAGTACACTAGGAGCTACAAGCATAAAAGACCTTTTTTTTTAAGTTTGAAATTATATACCCTAGAGGCTTTTATCTTGTTAAGAAAAATAGAAATTTATCATTATTAAAAGATAACTCAACTTGCACGCCTTTTTTCTCTTGCGCAACTTCAAGTAAAGCGTCAATGCTTTGGTATGTTCTTGGGAGCGTTATATCTACGTTAACTCCCTCATCGTGAAGTAGCGTTTTAACCTTTCCCCCAACGATGTTTACAAGTTCGGCAAGAGTGTCAAGTATCATTTCTTCATCGTCCGTCTGCTCACCAATAAGAAGTTCACATGCTTTTTTAGCTATGCCAGTTGGAAAAATTAATATTATCATGCCGTCAATATCCCCATAAAAACCTATAGAACTCGCGATTTTATTTTCTTTTTCCAATATTTCAATTTTATTTATATTTACCGATTGTTTTACCGCTTTCGCGTTTGTCATCATTTCAATCGTTCGAACCGTAGCGTTTATAAAGTTAGGCAGTTCGGTTACTAACACTTTATTTAAAACTCTTTTTGTTTTTACGTTTGCGGCGCTACTCGCTCCAAGATCTTCAAGTAGTTCTTTGTTTTTCAATATATCATCCATTTGATTAAAAAACATTATTCCCGAGTCTTCTAACGTTTCTTTGAAAGAAAGAGGCGTTTTTTCAAACGTTAGACCAACAAAGCAGATAGTGGCGTTGTATTCGGCGCCCGACGAGGCTAGTTTTGAGAAAAAATTTAAAGCGTGCACGTTCATGCTTACAACTTTATACGCCTCAAATATAAAGAGTCTAAAACCTACGTTAAGAGAATTGTTGTGATAAGAGATATTGAAAGTATTGCCAATTTCTGCATCTAAAAATGAAGATACTGAATATATGATTGCGTTTCCAGTTACTCTTGTTGCAACTTTTTGCCCCATTTGTCCTAAATAGGTATCTTTTATAATAATGTCATAAGCGTTTTGCGCTTTGATTTTTATGTTAAATTCCTCTTGTGTCTGAGCGATTATTGGATTGTGCCCATTGTCATGAAGTTCAATCGCCATCGCCGCGGATTGTGATTTGTCTGGGCTAAATAAGAGAATGTTTTTATTTTGGTTTTTAAAACTTGACGCAAAAAGCGACGCTATTTCTTGTGATTGAAAGAGACAAAAGTTTAATTCATTTTTATAAAATTTATTAATGGCTTGAAATTTTTTATAATCATAATCACAAAAACCAACCGTAGTGTGATGAGCCGTTCTGATTTTTGCAAACATCTTTACAAAAGCGTCCAATCCATTACGATTAAAAAAAATAACTTTTTTTAATGAGACTAAAATCATGTCGGCGTTTAATTTTATTGTAGCTTCAATATCTTCCATGCTTATAAAAGTAGAGCTACTATTTCCATCTAAAAAACCTTGAGGCGTAAATACTCCAACGCCACTTTTTACAACAGCCCTCATGTTATAAATCCATTACTTTAGAAAAATCATCATAGACGTCTTGCGCGTAATCAATTTGAAAATCTATAAAGTCATTCAGCCCAGCTTCTATAAAGTTTGGTTTAGAAAGCGTATAGAAGAGTAAAAGATGCATCCATTTTCCAAGATTATTTAGCGTAACGTCATTTGTTGGTTTTATGCCCGAAGACGCTTGAATTATGAGAGCGACGTTATCACTCATCTCCCATTTGATTGATATTTGCTCACAAATGTCAAATAAATCAATAGAGCACAATCTGACTAATATAGTGTTTAAATCAATGGCGTGAACGCTCCTGAGAAGACTCACTTCATCCATATGCTCGCGAAAGAGAGCTTCTGAAACAATGACGCTAGCGGGGAGAAGGGTAATGGAACTACCTATGTCTTTGTCATTTATATTTAAGTATACTAATATCTTATGCCAGTTTGCGGATAAATCCGCTTGTAAGTTCTCAAAAGAAGTTTTGTTAAGTTTAAAAAGTTTCCATTTATCTGGAGATAAAAGAGTTATCATATAGTTGTAAACGGCTTGCTGAGATCTCGCCACTCCAAGTATTCCAAATATCTGCGAAATATCATTTACTTGGTTCTTAAAGCCATAAATCGGTTTATTGACCAATACCCTAAGATAAGCGCTAAGAGCTAAATCTTCTTTTGCAATTTGCGCGGCTTTTACAAGCTCACCTTTTTCTAAAAACATCAACGTAACTTTCAATATTTTAGGGGAGGGTGGTATTTTTCGTATAAAGCCATCTATCTTATCTTGTGTTATCAAATTATATTCTCTATGATTATGTAATATTAAGTATAGTATATTTTAGCTTGATATATATAAAAGAAATATAAAATATGCAAATAGTTGAAAAATATAATTGGCTTAAGTTGTAGTTTTGCTTTTGTTAAGTATAATTCGCAACTTTAAAAATATCATTCAAGGATACTCAAATGGCAAGAAAATGTGCTATTAGTGGCAAAGGCCCTATGAGTGGGAACAATGTTTCTCATGCAAAAAACAGAACAAAACGTCGTTTTTTATTAAACTTAAGAATTGTACGTATCACTTTAGAAGATGGTACAACGCAAAAAATGAAAATTTCCGCAAGAGAATTACGCACGCTTAAGAAAAATTCGTAAAGAATAGGCAAAAATATTGAATCTTTTAGAAAGGATTCGTAGATTCTTAAATTGGGAGATTTCTCCCAAACCCGACACTAAACTTCTCCCAGAAATTTACCCACATCTAAAAGCTTTTCGTTTACCTTTAATTTTAACCGTTCTTACTATGCTAGTCGGTACCTTAGGATACGTGCTTATAGACGATTTTACGCTAATGGACGCAATTTATCAAACAGGAGTAACTTTTACCACTGTTGGTTTTGGAGAAATTGCGCCAATTTCAGACGCCGGTAGAATTTTTACAATTACTCTCATCATAGCTGGATTTGCGGTTTTTTCTAGCGCTGTCGGTATTTTAGTCACAGAATTAAATAGAGGTAACATAACCGCCATTTTAAAGGAACGAAGCATGTTGTATAAAATTGTGCGACTTAAGAAACATTACGTTGTATGCTATCACAATGATTATACCGTTGAAGTGACAAAACAACTTCGTAAAAATCATATTCCATTTGTAGTGATAGATCCAAGAGAAGAAATCCATGCATGGGCTAAAGAGCATAAGTACCCTTACTATCTACAAGCCGAACCTCATGCGGAAGTTGCCATGTTAAAGGCTCATCTTTCATCAGCGAAGGGTCTTATAACCCTTTCAGATTCTATTGCGGACAACATCGCTCTTATAGCTTCGGTGCGGCTATTTGAAAAAGAGCATTCACTTCCTCGTCCCTATTACGTGATTTCATCCGCTGAAACGATGAGCAACGTTGAAAAACTTAAAAAACTAGGAGCCGACACGGTTGTCTCTCCAACAAAATTAACCGCTCAGAGAGTGAGCGCCATGGCGGCTCGTCCCGACATGGAAAATCTTCTTGAAGAATTTTTATATAAGAGTGACAATCCTTTGGACATGCAAGAGATTCTTGTCCCAAAATATAGTTGGGCGGTGCTAAAAAAACTCAAAGAGACTCATATTCGTGAAATTTCAAATTGTTCCGTAGTTGGAATAACTAAAAAAGACGGTAAATTCGCTAGCATGCCAAAAGGCGACGTTTTAGTAACAAGCGAGTGTAAACTTTTAGTGATAGGCACGCAGAGTGGGCTCGCTTTGACTAAAGACATAATAAGAAAAAGGCTAAAACCAAAGGAGTTGAAATTTGTATAAGATAATTCAAACAGATGAAGGCGTAGTTGCCGCTAACGGTTTTTTTGCCGATGGCGTAAGCGCGGGATTAAAAAAAGAAAACGCTAAAGACATGGCGTTTATATTTAGTGAGGCAGAGTGTGAAATCGCTTCGGCGTTTACCACGAATAAAATGGCGGCGGCTCCAATCAAACACTTCAAAGCGAAGGGAATGTTTAAAAGCAACTTTATTTTAATAAACTCTAAAAACGCGAACGCGATGACGGGAGCCGCTGGAGTGGAGGACATAGATGAAATTTTGGCGACGCTTCCTCAAAATGTGATTAATCCCATCATGAGTTCCACGGGAGTGATTGGAGTTAGAATCCCAAAACAAAAGATTATTCAAGGCGCGAAGCTTTTTGATTTAAGTAAAAAAGAGCCGCATAACGCCGCAAAAGCGATTATGACGACAGATACGTTTTCCAAAGAGATTTCCGTGCGAGTCGAGTTGGAGGATGGAAGCGTTTTTAACATGGGAGCCATGGCCAAAGGCGCTGGCATGATAAACCCCGCCATGGCCACGATGCTCTGTTTTATCACCACTGACGCAAATGTCGATAGAGCGCAAATGCAAGAAATTTTGGATGAAGTGATTGTCACGACGTTTAATTCCGTAAGCGTTGATGGAGACACGTCCACAAACGACACCGTTTTGCTGTTGTCAAACTCCACAAGCGGCGCTTATGACGAGATCGCGTTTAAAGAGGCTTTGTACGCGATTATGCATTTCTTAGCTCTTGAAATGGTGCGAGACGGGGAAGGCGCCACAAAACTTGTGACTTACCGCGTTAGCGGGGCAAAAGACGATAAAGAAGCCCAAAAAGTCGCAAAAGCGCTTTCAGATTCGCTACTTGTGAAAACGGCTCTTTTTGGAGAAGACCCAAACTGGGGAAGAATCGCTTCAACCGTAGGCGCTAGCGGAGCGGAGTGTAACGAAGAAACTTTAAGCATATCTTTTAACGAACACTGCGTTTACGACAAAGGTCGGCTTCTTTTTGACGCCGAGATGGAAGAAAAAACTGCTAAAGTGATGAAGTTGGACAGATTTGACATCTCTTGCGATTTGGGCGTGGCGAATGGTAAATTTACCGCTTACGGCTGTGACTTGGGATATGAGTACGTTAAAATCAACGCGGACTATAGGACTTAAATCCTTAGTCCGTATAGTCGTTTTTAAAAGCGACGTATCTTGAAGCCGAAGCGTATAGCTCTTTAATTTCCATCTCGTCTAACTCTCTTACAAGTTTGGCGGGACTTCCCATAATAAGCGAACGCGGTGGAAAAATTTTGTTTTTTGTCACAAGCGACCCCGCTCCGACGATGCTCTCTTTTCCAATAACGGCGCCATCAAGGATAGTCGCGCTCATCCCAATGAGACAAGCGTCTTCTATTGTGCAACCATGAAGCATAACTCTATGTCCTATTGTGACGTCGTCGCCAATTATGGTTGGGTGCCCATCGCTTTTATCAGCTTTTTTGTGATGAGTCACATGAACCATGCTTAAATCTTGAACGCTTGTTCGCGAACCTATTCTAATGGAGTGCACGTCGCCTCGTATGACCGTTCCAAACCAAATTGAAGAATCTTCTCCAATCTCAACGTCTCCAATAACGTCGGCAGACGGCGCAATCCAAGTTCCCGCTCCAATTTTTGGAGCGTAGTTTTTAAATTTATGTATCATGTTAACTCTCCGTATATAAACGAGTGGCAAGTTGAGCGACGCTGCTCGCCATCTCTTTTTTTGACGCTTTTGAGATTCTATTTACGTAATCTTCCAAAAGCTTATGATTATTGACGCTTTTTTGCAACTCGCTATTTATTTTTTTATAGGAACCATCGCTTTGAAGCTCATGAGATAGCGTATTGTCTGAACATTGAAGTTTTAAAATTTGTATAATTTTGTCTTTAGACGCGTCATCTTTTATGGCGGTTAAAAGTTCTATTCTTCGCACTAAATTTCTAGGCATCCAATCGGCGCTGGAGATATACACTTGCGTTTCATCGTTTTTAAAATAAAACGTACGCGGATGTTCTAAATATTTTCCTATGATGGAGGTGACCTTGATGTTTTCGCTTACGCCTTTTATGCCTGGACGCAAGCAACAAATCCCGCGTATGATAAGTTCTATCTTGACGCCGGCTTGACTCGCTTTGTAGAGCGTTCTGATAAGGTCGTCATCAACAAGTGAATTGACTTTTGCTATAATTTGTCCATTTTCCCCTTGGCGTATTTCATTTTGTATAAGAGAGATTAATTTGGGTTTTATTTGCGATGGAGACATGTAAAGCTCGTTTAGACTCCCTTTGTTGCTAAATCCCGTAAGGAAGTGAAAAAATCTAGTCAGGTCGTTGGTTATTTCAACTTTGCTTGTCATATAGCTTACGTCGGTGTAGATTTTAGCCGTTGCCGGGTTATAGTTTCCCGTCCCTAGATGCGCGTATTGTTTTAGTTTTCCATTGGTCCTTCTTGTAATGAGCGTAGCTTTTGCATGAACCTTAAACCCCTTAATTCCATAAATAACATGGGTTCCCGATTTTTCAAGCGCTTTTGCCCAGATAAGATTGTTCTCTTCGTCAAATCTTGCTTTAAGCTCAACCATGACCGTTACCTGTTTTCCCGATTCACTCGCGTCCATGAGCGCTTTTACAATCGGTGAATTGGTTCCAGCTCGGTAAAGAGTCATTTTAATGGACACGACGTCTGGATCTTTTGCCGCGTTTAGTATAAGTTGCACGACGGGGTCAAAACTTTCATAAGGATGATACAAAAGAACGTCTTGTGAGTCAAGGATGGTAAACATGTTTTCAGCGCTGTCAAACGGTGGTAAAATTTTTGGTTGAAAAGTTGGGGACAAAAGATGCGCAAAATTTTTGTTGCCTACGATTTGCCATAGACTTGAAAGGTTTAAAGACGTATGAAATTTATAAATGTCGTTTTTGTAAACGTTTGTATGATGGTTAAAAAAATTGATGATTTCGTCATCCGCGTTTGAGCCAACTTCAAGCCTCACTATTTCACCTTTGCGGCGGAGTTTTAATCCTTGTTCTAGGATTTCCATAAAGTCGTCGGCTTCTTCTTCTTGGATGGCGATGTCGGCGTTTCTCGTCACTCTAAATACCGCGTATTTGATTAAGCTATACCCTGGAAACAGCTCCTCTACGTGTTTGGCGACTAGGCTTTCTATGGGAATGTACGTGCTACTGTTTAACTCTATAAATCTGTCTATGACTCGAGGCACTCTAATAAGTCCAAATCTTTCAATGTTTTCATCATCGGAATCTCTTAGTTTGACAATGAGACCAAAACTTAAATTGTTTAAATGTGGAAAAGGGTGTGTCGCGTCGATCGCGATTGGAATGATTACGGGGTAAATGTTTTCTTTAAAAAATCTGTTTAGATAAAATTTTTCGTTTTGCGTCACTTCGTCGTACGTTTTTACGCACAAACCCTCGATGGTTAATTTTTGAAAAATGCCGCTTCTCACGCGTTCGACCACTTCTTGTTCTTGATGCAGGTAAGTTCTAATCTCTTTTAGCTGTTGCAATGGAGTGAGCCTATCCGCTCCCGAGACGATTATGCCAGCCGCAAAAAGCTTTTTAAGTCCAGCGACTCGTATCATATAAAATTCATCCAAGTTTGTTCCATAAATTGCTAAAAATTTTAGACGTTCAAGTAACGGCAACGATTCGTCTTGAGCTTGATTGAGAACTCTTGTATTAAATTGAAGCCAAGAAAGCTCGCGATTGTTGTATAAAATTGGATTTTTTAGATTGAGCATTTATGTAACCTAGTAATATTTTTTCTTATTGTACCTAATTTTAATATGGATGTAACTAGGATTAGATTATAATACAAAAATTTTTTTAAGGATTTCTATGCGCCATCGTTTACTTATAATCTTATTCCTTCTATTCTCCACTCTTGAAGCCGAACCAACTATGGTTCAAGTGCAGCAAGCTATTTCTCAAAATCCAGCAATACTCGAAACGCCACAAGCAAAAGCTCTTATGCAAGAAAAAGGCGTTTCTTCAAGCGAAGTTAAAGAAAAAGTATCTTCTCAGAACGAGACTAAGGTTGAGGAGACTACAAGTGAAATCGCGGAGAATGACATAGACACCACGGTTGAGGACGTCACCAACTCAGACTCTGACTTGCATAAAGTAACAGCCGTGGCAAAAAGAGTCAATCCATTTTTTTACAAATCAAGTGGAGCGATAAGAGCCGAGATGAACGCAAAACAGCAGTCTGCAAGCTCTTCTTTACTCGCGAGATACTCTATGGTTTTTTACGCAAATAAAAATACGCTAGATTCGTCTTCCCTGCCAACTCCCGATGATTACATAATCTCAACGGATGATAAAATTGGCATACATGTTTATGGAGATAGAAATAAGAACTATAGCGTCAGCGTTAAAAGCGATGGAACGATAGACCTAGACTTTATCGGACCACTCCAAATAGGCGGGATGAAATTTATAGACGCTAAAAAATATTTGATGAATCAGTTGAAAGTCCATTTTAAAATAAGTGATTTTCATATTAACATTGAAAAATATAGCACGATACAAGCGACTTTAATCGGGGACGTTAAATTTCCAGGACTTTATAATTTATCATCTTTTTCCAGCGTAAAAGATTTACTCATTGTCTCAAAGGGCGTTAGAGATAGCGCTTCCGTGAGAAATATTGTGGTGAAACGCGAGTCGAAAATAGTTGCAAAACTAGATTTTTACGATTTACTTTTTAAAGGTGATTCTTTTGACACGTTTCTATTAAAACATGGCGACGTCGTTATTATAAATAAGGCTGAAAAATTAGTTAGCATTGATGGATACGTTAATCATACCGCCAGATTTGAACTCAAAGAGGATGAAACTTTACGCACTCTCATTGATTACGCCGGGGGCATGAAACCCGACGCGTCTAAAGCGGAGATTAAGATCGACAGATATGACGATAATGCCAAGCTTGAAACTTTTAAAGTAAGTTACAAAGATAGTAAAAAGTTCGCTATGAAAAATGGTGATAAAGTTTATATCTATCCATTGGATTTTACCGCCCAAAACAGCGTCAATATTTACGGTAACGTGATTAGACCTGGAACGTACGCGCTCAATAAGGAAAAAACGTTAAACGAACTTTTAAAAGTTTCACTTAAAGACGGAGTTAAAAAATTCTTTTTGCCAAACACGTATTTTGATTACGGAGTTATCAATAGATATGGCGAGGACTTACAGTACGTTAGTAAATCTTTTAATCTTTCAAAAGTCATAAGCAATCAAGAGACAGTCGCTCTTTCTCCAAATGACAAAATTTACATATTTAGCTTGAACGACATTTACTCAAGCTCGTACGTTACGACAAAGGGCTCAACGCTTATTAAGCCTGGAAAACTTCAATATATTGCAGGAATTACGATTAAAGACGCCATTAACGCTTCAGGGATCGAAGGTGTTTTAGATGATAGAATTCGTCTGACTACTTTTGCGACTGATGATTTTATGCCAGAGACGTCTTTTTACTCTTTAAAAGAGCAGGGCGACACCGTTTTAAATCCTTACGACGAGTTGGAAGTCTATGATTATTACTCCACTCATATCTTAGAGCCGATTATCATTAAAGGCGAAGTCGTTAAACCGACTACGGTTTTTTATGAAAAAGGCATGACTATGTCAGACTTAATTCATATCGCCGGTGGGTTTAATAAAACGGCATATACAAAATCTATTAGCGTATTGCGTTATTACGTAGATGAAACGCAAACGAGACAACAAAAAGTTATAAAATACGACTTGGACAAAGTAAAACTCAACGAGATAAAGCTAGAGCCTTACGACGAGGTTAAAATTTCAAAGATACTTGGATGGGGAACTCAAGATTTTGACGTGGTGTCAATATCGGGAGAAGTGAACAATCCTATAAAAGTCAAATATGGAAAAGGCATGACGTTGTCCGATTTGCTCGTTATGGCAGGCGGATTAAACAAAATGGCTTACACCAAATCTATCAGTATTACGAGATATTTTATAGACGAGACTCAAACTCGACAACAAAAATCACTCAGTTTTGATTTGGAAAAAATGACTTTTGACGAGATAAAGCTAGAGCCTTACGACGAGGTTAAAATTTCAAAGATACTAGGATGGGATTCTCAAGATTTTGAGACTGTTTCCATAGTGGGCGAAGTGCATACTCCCATTACGACAAAGTATGGAAAAGGCATGACTTTAGAAGATTTAAGCATCATGGCGGGCGGTTTCAATAAGCGTGCGTATAAACGCAATATAGAAATTGTGAGATACCATTTAGACGAGAATCAAACGCGTCAAAGAACTATTTTAAAAATAGATACGGAAGATAAAGCTTTAAGCGAGATTAACTTAGAAGCGTATGATGAAGTTAGAATTTTTAAAATACCGCAATGGAGCGAACATCGAACGGTTGTAGTCGCCGGCGAAGTCAAGTTCCCTGGAACTTACGCCATAGATAACGGTGAAACTCTAAGCAACGTTCTCAGACGGGCAGGCGGATATACGGAAGACGCTTTTATTGAAGGTTCTGTTTTCACTAGAGAGAGCATAAGAAAAAATCAAGTGGAACAATACAATCAATCCTTAGCTAAAATCAAAAGAGAACTCGCTCTCTACAACGCGATGCCGGCAAACGCGAAAAAAGTTTCTTCTTCAGGTAGCGAGAGCGCCACTTTAAACGAAGTCGTTTTAGAAGCGCAAAAATATCAACCAATAGGAAGAGTGAGTCTAATGCTTGATGGCAATATAAGTAAATTTCAAAACAGCGAATTTGATTTAGTGTTAAAAGATAAAGACAGCATAACGGTTCCTAGCAAGATAGACACTGTAACGGTATTTGGCGAAGTGTTCAACCCAACTTCATTTGTTTATAACTTAGATAAAAACGTTGAGGACTACATAAACATGGCTAGCGGCTTTTCAAGAGCCGCGGATGAGGACAGCGTGTACGTGATTCATGCAAATGGAACGAGTGAACCTATTGGTGGCGGTTGGTTTAGCGCGAGCGTAGAGATACAAAAAGGGGACACAATCGTTGTTCCCATATACATTAGAGAGAACAATACTCTTGACATATGGGATAGCGTGGCGAAGATTCTTTCTAGTTTCGCTCTTACAGCCGCGGCAATTCATACTTTAGGCGTCATCTAATGAGTCAGGTTAATGAAAACAGTTACGTTGAAGAAGACGAAATAGATTTAAGAGAGTTGTGGCAAACGATTCTAAAGGGCAAAAAAATCATCGCGGGCGTAACGATGACAATAGTGACTTTAACTTTGATATACGCCCTAAAACTTCCAAACGTCTATACGTCGACGTCCATTTTAATTCCGACCGCCGAATCCTCGGGTTCGTCATTTGCCGGACTGGGAGGCCTTGCCGCCATGGCTGGCGTGAGCGTTGGTGGAGGAACCATGACTCCCGATGTGGCTTTTGACTCTCTACTTAACAATTACGAGTTTATGAAAACGTTTGTAAAAAACAATAAAATAGTTGAGCGTTACTCAAGCGCGGACGCGGACAAAAATTACGTCTTCGCTCTGGGTTTTAGAGGCTTGTACGACCTTTTTAAGTCTCAACCGGATGAAGAAAAAGAAAAAGAAAAAGATTATGATTTGGAAACTTACAATATAATCAAAAGTTTAAAAGCAAGCTTCTCCATCTCAAGCGATAAAAAAACGGGTCTGATTACAGTCGCGTACAGCGATAGCGATAGAACGTATCCACCAACCATAATCAACGCGTTTTTAAAAGACGCCAGCGCGTATCTCGTGACGAACAATCTTAGAATCATGGACGTGAAACTAGGATATTTTGAAAAAGAGATGCAAAAATCCGATGGATTTGAACTACGCCAAAGTTTGTCCGCCATGATATCTGGCATATTGCAAGAAAAAGTTATGATGCAATCAAAAGTCTATTATCAGTGCGACGTATTGACTGGACCAGCGGAGTCCTACGTAAAAGACAAAACAAAGCCAAAACGTGGACTTATTTTGGTCGTTTCGTTTGTCACAAGTATCATCTTGGGAATATTCTTAGTCTTCTTTTTAGAGTTTATTCGAAAAGAAGAAAAATAGATTTATTGTCTTGCTAGCTATTTTATCACTCCGCTCCCTTTATAGTTGGCGGAGTGATAAATGGTGGCGCCGTTTTTTCGTCCATAATATCTCATAAGCAATTTTTGCAACGTTGGCTCTATAGATGGCGCAAACCATGCGTTATTGCTCGTGGCGATTACAAAAGAGACGTTCCCCTCATATATCTCCGAACAAGTCGCTTCGTAACATATCGCGTTTCTAAACGTAACGCCTTTAATGATAAAATCGGTTGGTTTATCCGCCGTTAGAAAATCGCTAGCGCCACTAAAAAAGGTATCGTTGATAAATTTTTGAGCGAATTTTGGAAGAGGTACGTACTCTCCAAAAGGAACAAGAACAAGTTTTTTCGCCACCTTGTAGCTCCCATTTTCAAACACGTACGTCACGTTGTAATCTTTGTCGTCCTCTATGAGCAGCGAACCTGCGACAATCGATATTTTACTCGAGTACTCTAAAAGTTGTTGTATAAGTTTGGGATGACGGTTCATAAAAATGGGGAAAACCGACTCGGGAAGAACGACCACGTCGTATTTTTCATCCACCGCGATTTCAATCTCATGAAAGACCATCTCGACAGTTGAGCGAAGGTTCTCTCTCTTCCATTTTTCTTCTTGCTTTATATCCGTTTGAACGAGTTTGATTCTCAACGGCGCGTCTTTTTGCTCCTCATAACCATAATTAAACGCAAGGAGGAGAATCAACAAAGGAGCGTATTTGTATTTGTTCTTGATAAGCGATGGCAAAGAGAGCGCCAGCAGAACCGATGCAAGCTGATATTTAAACGCGCCTATGTAACTATCTATGAAGATGAGCTCAATCTGCATCCAATTCCAATCAAAAGGTTCTATAAAACTTAGGATGAAAAGAAGAATAGCTCTTATAAGGGCTTTGTTTGTGAAATAGAGAGGGGAAAAAAACATCAGATAAATTAAAGCGAAACTAAAAGTAATTATGGGCGTCATGTATCCAACGCCTTGATACTTAAAACTATATCCAATCCAGTAAAACCAAAAAAGACCAATTAAAAATCCCGCAACCAATACGCTTTTTTTTGGAATGTATAAAAATAGTCCGATTGCGGCCAATCCAAAAATAGTGTTTACGGCTTTATTTGTTAACTCGTACGACTCAAAATAAATAAAAGCGCTAAATAAAAGCGCAGTTAAAATTCCAAGCAAAATGTTTTGCATTTGATTATTCATGATGAAATTATACCTATCTTAGTAGATTATTAGTATAGTTTTTGTATAATCGCGACAATTTTATAAAACAAAGGAAGTCAAGCTCATGGAAATTATCTCTCAGTTATTGCCATTCGTATTTTTAATTGCAATTATGTATTTTGTAATCATTCGCCCACAACAAAAAGAGGCTAAGGCTAAAAAAGAGATGTTGGAAGCTCTTAAAAAAGGTGATAAAGTCATCACCAATGGTGGCTTTATCGTAGTCATATATAAGGTTGAGGAACATTTTTTAAGCGTAAAAATGAATGACGATACGATAGTGAAAATTACAAGAGATTCCATTGCAAAGAAGTACGAGGATGAAGCTTAATTACCGCATAGTCATCTTCGCGTTAGCGATTGTTTTTGGCGTATTTTTTTCCGCTCCTTCTATTTTACAAATGGAAAACGGAAAGAAAATAACGCTTGGACTTGATCTTCAAGGCGGTCTTCACATGCTCCTTGGCGTAAAAAC
>CALDOC010000577.1 GCA_937914675.1 uncultured Sulfurimonas sp. | reverse complement strand
CGTGCCTATGTTTATGTGGGTGTTCCTTATCTCTTTTGTCGCTACGCTGTTTGGCGTACATGTATCGTTTGAACTATCAACGCTTTCGTAGGTGTCTTTAAAATCTCTGTTTTCAAGTAAAAATACGCAAGCGTCCGCCATATCCTCCGAGTAAAGAAACTCTCTTCTTGGTTTTCCGCTTCCCCATATTTCAACTTTTGGTTCATTAGCCAGTTTTGCTTCATGCATTTTTCTAAGAAGCGCCGGGAGCACGTGGGAAGTCTCAAGGTCAAAGTTGTCGTTTGGTCCGTAAAGGTTTGTTGGCATGACGCTGATAAAATTCGTTCCATACTGAATGTTGTAGCTCTCGCACATTTTTATCCCCGCTATCTTCGCTATGGCGTAAGGTTCGTTTGTGTACTCTAATTCTGACGTTAGTAAAGTATCTTCACTCATGGGTTGCGGAGCATTTTTTGGATAGACGCATGTGCTTCCCAAAAACAAAAGTTTTGCCACTCCGTGTATATAGCTTTGATGAATCACATTACTTTGAATCTGTAAATTTTCATATATGAAGTCGGCCCTGTAAGTGTTGTTTGCAACTATTCCGCCAACTTTTGCGGCGGCGAGTATGACGTATTCAGGTTTTTTACTTTCAAAAAAGTCGGCTACCGCTTGTTGATTGAGTAAATCTAATTCTTCATGAGTTTTATATATCAAGTTTTCGTAGCCTTTTGATAGAAGGTTCTTTAGGATGGCGCTTCCCACTAAACCTCTATGTCCGGCTACGTATATTTTGCTTGTCGCATTCATTATTCGAAATAACTCATAGTTTTATACCCGCCCTCTTGAAGATAAACGTCTTTTGTCATTAATTTCAAGTCCGATTTCATCATGTCGTTTACCAATTCCACAAGGGCGTATTCTCTAGTCCAGCCTAGTTTTTGTTCCGCTTTTGTTGGATCGCCTAAAAGTAAATCAACTTCAGTTGGTCTAAAGTATTGTGGATCGACTGAAACTACCTCTTTTCCAACATCGACTTGATAATCAGGATTTGAACAAGTCGCTACATACGCTTTTTCATTCACTCCCTCGCCTTTAAACTCCAACTCAATTCCAGCGTAAGCGAAAGACATTTTTATAAAGTCTCTTACAGTCGTTGTTTGTCCAGTCGCTATGACCCAGTCTTCTGGTTCGTCCGCTTGAAGTATCATCCACATCATGCGAACGTAGTCTTTGGCATGTCCCCAGTCGCGTTTGGCGTCAAGGTTTCCGAGGTAGAGTTTGTCTTGCAGGCCCAAAGCTATTTTAGAAGCGGCGCGAGTGATTTTTCTCGTTACAAAAGTTTCACCCCTTACTGGCGACTCATGATTAAAAAGAA
>CALDOC010000576.1 GCA_937914675.1 uncultured Sulfurimonas sp. | reverse complement strand
TGAGCAGAAGGATTTTATTTAAGGAATCTTTTATTTTTCGTGGGATTTACCTATTTTTATTTATTTGTTTAGTTAAAAAAAGTGTCAAAATCAAGATTTATTTACGCTACAATTTTGCGATGAAACTATCACACCTAAAACAGATACTAACCTACTTACAAGACTTTACAAAGATATCGGCTATTCATAGAGTAAGCGACACAACCATCAAGATTGTATTTGACGCGAATGACGAAATTTACTTCAACATGCAACGCTCAAACTCTAATATGTTTAAGTGTGAAGAGTACCCACGCTCAAAAGTTTACAACGCTCCATTTGACGTGATACTGGCAAAAAGATTTAACCGTTCAAACATCCTCAACCTTGAACTTTTAAACGGTGACAAAATCCTTCGTTTTAAGACTTCCGTAGCTTCGGCGTACAAAGAAGAGACGACTTATCTTCAGATAGAGTTTACCGGAAAGTATACGAATATTGTGATATTGGATGAAGAAAACGTCGTATTGGAGGCGCTGCGTCATGTTGATTTGTTTTCATCTTTTAGGGAAGTGAGAGTTGGACAGAAACTTTTAGACGTTCCAAACGCTCCTTTTGTCGCTAAAGAGTACCCTCTTCAAAGCGTTGAACTCTTTTTAGAAGAGACGTACAATCAAGAGCAAAACAATAAATTGGACTCGCTCAAAAAGCAAAAAATCTCTTTTTTGACTAAAAAATTAAAAAAATTCCAAAAGCTTTACAACGCGTTGGAAGACGTGGAGAGTTTGACGAAAAGCGCTAGCGAAAGTGAGCGTTATGGAAATTTGGTTTTATCAAACATCCACAAGATTAAGCCCTACGTCAAGCGTTTGGAATTAGACGACTATGATGGAACGACACTAATTTTAGAGTTGGACAAGCCCTACTCCACAGCGTTTATGATAAGCGACATGTATTTTTTAAAAAGCAAAAAAGCCAAACAAAGAGCGAAACATCTTCACAAAGAGGAAGAGTCTTTAAGCTCGAAAATTGAACACATGAAACTTTTCATACATACGGTTTCTCAAGCAAAAGACACTGCGAAAATAGAGCTACTCTTTCCAAAACATGTGCAAAACAAAAAAATAAAAGTAAATGATTCCATAGAAATTTTTTGGATAGAGGGTTATAAGGTTTCATTGGGGAAAAATGAAAAAGGAAACGTCGACATACTCAAAAACGCGAGAGCCAAAGACGTTTGGATTCACATGAAAGATAGACCCTCGGCTCATGTAATCATCAAGACCGACAAGCAAAACCTACCCCAAAACGTCATAAAAGGCGCGGCAAGATTGTGCGTAGATTTTACAACGACTGCGCAAGATAAATTTTTGGTCGATTATACTCCAAGACGTGAAGTAACCATCCAGAGTGGCGCAAACGTGCTTTATAACAAATATAAAACTATTGAGATAGATACAAGAAATTAAGGATTAATTATGGCTGTAGGATCCGTGGGTAGCGCAATCTTTGCGAACCAAATGACTCCCGTCGCTTCTTCTGTGCAAAACGCTCATACAAATCGGGTGGATTTTCAAAACATGAT
>CALDOC010000575.1 GCA_937914675.1 uncultured Sulfurimonas sp. | reverse complement strand
ATTCAGTTGCCTAGAAATAGTCCTGGAATCATTATCGTGCAACACATGCCGGCAAATTTTACCGGTCCGTTTTCAGAGCGTCTCAACTCTTTATGCGAAGTGGAAGTAAGAGAAGCGAAAAACGGAGACAGCGTAGGGATAGGTCAGGCGCTGATAGCTCCGGGAGATAGGCACATGGTTTTGAGGCGTTCGGGTCACCGTTATCATGTAGAACTTGGAAGCGGAGCAAACGTTAGCGGACACAAGCCATCAGTAGACGTGCTTTTTAACTCCGTCTCAAAAAGCGCGGGCGCGAACGCGGTTGGCGTTATTTTAACCGGCATGGGAAGCGATGGAGCCAAAGGGTTGCTCAATATGCGTAAAGCGGGCGCTAGAACCATTGGACAAGACGAGAACAGCTGCGTCGTATATGGAATGCCGAGAGTCGCGTATGAGATTGGTGGCGTTGAAGAACAGATGTCATTAGAAAAAATTCCAAAACGAATCCTTGAATTGATTAGCGAGGACAGACGAGCGTAATATGCAAGTGGCTCAAAATGAAAAATAATTCCTTAAAAGAGATGCTTCTATACTCCAAAAAGCTTAGCGCGTTGTATGTCAGAAATGATTTTTTACCCAGAGACGATCTTAAAGAGATATTTGAAAAATTATTTCATACGGTTTACATAGTCAAAGAACCTGATAAGTGCGTCGAGATATGTGATAAAGAGCTTATTGACATTGTTATAGTAGGCGTACAAAAGTCTGGAGAGAACAGATTGGAGATAGCTCGCAATATCAGAAGTTATAATTTCAATATTCCGATTGTAGTGACGACGAAGAGTATGGACAATGATTTTTTTCTTGAGTGCGCAGAAATCGGAATTGACGCTTATCTTGTTGAACCAATTGAAGAAATTAACGTAGTACATATGTTAAACAGAATTATTAAAAATATCAAAGCGATGAAAATTTTAAGCCTAGAGAGTCGTTATTTTAAAGTATTGACGCAAGCGTCCATTGTTTCAAAATCAGACATACATGGAAAAATCACCTACGTAAACAATAATTTATGTAATATCTCCGGCTATACTCGCCAAGAACTCATTGGGAAATCACATAATATTTTTAAACATCCAAGCACTAAAAAATCTACATATCAGGATATGTGGAATACTATACTAACTGGCAAAATATGGCGAGGTCGCATAGAAAATTTAAATAAAAATAGAAACTCATTTTTAGCGGAGACGATAATTATCCCCATGAAAGATTACAAAGGAAAAATTTTTGAATTTATCGCAATAAGACAAGACATTACGGAGTATGTACTCTTAAAAAGAAAAATGCAGATAGAGACTCTAAAAAAAGCTGAACAACAGCGGATAAACGAAGCTAAAGAAGCGTTTTTGGTGTTGTTTACTCATGAGCTTAAAACGCCACTAAACGCAATTATTAATTTTTCAAAATATATCTATGCCAAATTGATAAATTCACAATATCTTGAACCTAAAAAAACAGCTAAACTTTTAAAATCTATCACTTCCAACGCCCATGACATGCTCGACAACGTAAATAACATTCTCGACGTCTCCAAGCTTCAATCGCATAGACTAAACTACAGTAAAAAACT
>CALDOC010000574.1 GCA_937914675.1 uncultured Sulfurimonas sp. | reverse complement strand
TTTAGCTTTAAATCTTTCTAGCGCAGGTGAATTTTTAAGCATTGCTAAAGAAGTTTTGCCTGTGATGTAATAAATTTCTTTTTTTGCTTCATCTATATTTTTTACAAAATCTTCAATCATAACTTTTTCGCTCGAATTAATGGTATTGAACTGCATAAGTTCTAAAATTTTCTCGCGATTGTCAAAGTCGTTATAAAGTCCTTCTTTTAGAACGTTTCCAAATTCGGAATAAAACGCGTTATATTTTTCCGTATCTTTTTTAGACATTTTAGCAAGTTCTGAAAGAACTTTTTTCACAGAACTTTTTTTGATTTTATCCATTGTACGATTTGATTGTAAAATCTCACGGCTTACGTTTAATGGTAAATCTTTGGAATCGATAACTCCACGTAAAAATCTTAGATACGTTGGCATAAGCTCTTTCTCGTCATCTGTAATAAAAACACGATTAATGTAAAGTTTGATGCCTGTTTTGTAATCAACTCTGAACATGTCCATAGGAGCTTTAGATGGAATGTAAAAAAGAGTGGTGTATTCAACCGCGCCTTCGGCTTTGTTGTGCATCCATGCCAATGGAGCTTCTGAAGAGTGAGCGATTGAGCTATAAAAATCTTTATATTCGTCATCCGTCACGTCTTTTTTAGCCATAGTCCAAAGCGCGTTCCCTTTATTTATTTGCTTGTTCTCTATATCTGTTCTTGAAGGTTCCAACTCTTTGCCATCGTCGTCTTTTACAGCGGGCACAAATTTGTCTTTGTCCATAAAAATTGGGAATGGAATGTGATTTGAGTATTTTTTAATAATTGTTTCTATCTTATATGTTTCTAAAAATTCATCTTCATCGTCATTAAGGTACATAACTATAGTCGTTCCATGACCATCTTGAGTCGTTGTTTCTATGTCAAATTCGCCATCGCCGGCGCTTGTCCATAAAAAGGCTTGTTCTTCTCCAGCTTTTTTAGTTGTAACTTCCACTTTATGAGCTACCATAAAACAAGCGTAAAAACCAACGCCAAACTGACCAATGAGATTAGAATCTTTTTTTTGATCGCCTGAAAGATTTTCTAAAAACGCTTTTGTACCCGATTTTGCGATAGTTCCAAGATTATTCATTAAATCTTCTTCGTTCATACCGATGCCAGAATCTTTAATTGTAAGAGTTTTTGCTTCTTTGTTCGCCACTATGTCGATGCGAGGAGCAAAATTTACGTCTTTATACTTTTCATCCGTTAAAACTAACATATTTAATTTATCAAGCGCATCCGAACCGTTAGAGACTAACTCACGAATAAATATTTCTTTATTGGAATAGAGTGAGTGAATCATTAATTGTAACATTTGATTCGCTTCTGTTTGAAACTGATGTTTTGCCATTTGTAAATCCTTTATTTTTTATATTTGGAATTCTAGCCAAAAAAAGTTAATAGATGTAAGTTTTATCAACTAACTTTAGCCTAATAGACTAAGGTATTCTTAGTCTATTGTCACTTCAAGAAAAAAAAATAAATTATCTGATATACTTTCCATATGCAAGTAGATTTTATAAACGAAATAGAACCAACCCCAAAACTACAGACTGGAAAATGCCGATTAGTCGCGTTTGCGCTTAGAGTGGCGTTACAGTTTACCACGTACGTCGTGGGACTAATTATGTTGTATTTGTACGATTACTTTGTGGCGATAGCGGCAATTTTGCTAAGTTTTATCATTATGGGAATAATGAGGTCTAAAATAAGAAACAGCGTAATTCCGCCAAGTCAAAGAGAGTATCAATACAACGATAAAGACATAGCTGATTGGTATGCCGCCAAAGAGTTATGTTTTGGAATAGATAAATAACAAATAGAGAGAGCATGAGAGAATTTTTTAAAAGAATTGAAGATGAAACGATAATCAACGTCGAAGTGGACATGAACGCTTACGGATATATGAAAAAGTTTTCGTGGTTATTTAGCGTATTTGTAAAGTATGACGCCAATAATGAAACGCAAGAGTCTTATGAAGAGTTTTTGGAGACTAAAGAGTCTTTAATCATCGCGTTAGAGCATCAAAATAACGCTAAATTTGTAGGTATGAGAATTATAGACGGTTGGAGTGAATTTTATTTTTACGCCGCGTCTTCAAAAGATTTAAACGCTATCGTAGCCAAAATGCTAAATCCTAGCAACTACGTTTATGAAAGTAACGTAGTAAAAGACGCAAAATGGGATTTTCATTATAAAAACTTGTCGCCATCCGAACTAGAATTAGCGCATATTCAAAGTGAAAAAATAATCTTTTTACTCCAAGAAGAGGGCGATGATTTGGAAGCCGTAAGAGTGGTTGAACATTACGCGTCATTTGAAACGCCAACTCAAAAGAATCGTTTTATAAACACTTTGGCCTTAGAGGGCTTTAGCTTTAAAGATGAAATTGACAACGACGAGTTTGAAAATGGAGTGGCTCTCGTAAAAGAGCATTCCGTCACGGAAGATGAATTGAAAAAGGTCGTTGAAGAGCTTTTCGTCGCAGTTAAGAAAGAGAAAGGTTTTTACGAGGGATGGAGTACAGTTTTAGTTGAAGCGGAAGCGCTGTAGTCATGAGTAAAATGTTTGCCATTGTCGGGGTAATTAATTATCTTTTTGTAGTTTTCCTAAACGCTTTTACTGATTTAGGACATAAAATCATCATTCAAAACACAATTTTTAAGATGTATGACGGTGATTTACTCATCGTCTTAACTACCGTTGTAAACGCCCTCATATTACTTCCATTCATTATGATGTTTTCTCCAGCGGGATTTTTGGCGGATAGATTTCCTAAAAACGTCATTATGAAACACGCGGCCGCTTTCGCTGTTTTTATCACGCTCGTTATTACTTACTCGTACTATAACGGTTACTTTGAGTTCGCTTTTTTTATGACGTTTTTATTGGCGCTTCAAAGCGCTCTTTATGGACCGGCAAAGTATGGTTACATAAAAGAGTTGGTCGGAGTAAATTTCATTAGTGTCGCAAATGGCGCCGTTCAAGCGGTTACCACCGTAGCTATTTTGAGCGGCATTATTTTTTACACCGTTCTTTTTGAAGGCATGTACGTAAATACCATACATACTAAAGAAGAGTTGTTGCAAACAGTCGCTCCTCTTGGCTGGCTTTTAGTCATAGGCTCCATGATAGAGTGGTTTCTCGCTTCAAAATTGCCAAACAAAATGGTAGAAGCGTCTCAAGCTCACTTTAAATTTAGAAGATACGTAAGAGGCGCTTATCTCTTTAAAAACCTTAGAACCATACGAAGAAAAAAAGAGATATTTGCAGCCATTTTAGCGCTTGGACTTTTTTGGTCCATTTCTCAAGTAGTTTTAGCCATCTTTGGCGAGTACGCAAAAAGTAATTTAGGGGTAACAAATACCATTTTTATTCAGGGCGTTATGGCTCTCGCTGGGATAGGGATAGTTGTTGGATCTATATTGGCGGCAAAATATTCTAAATATTTTATCAACATGGGGCTCGTGGCTATAGGCGCTTTGGGGATTACAACACTTGTTTTTCTAATTCCTTTTGTTCATAACATGAACATTATGGCTTTTATGTTTACTCTGTTTGGAATGTTCGCGGGATTTTTGATGGTTCCTCTCAACGCTCAAATCCAATTTTTATCTCCTAGAGTGCATCTGGGAACAATTTTAGCTGGAAATAATTTCATCCAAAATATTCTTATGTTTTTCTTTTTATGCGTAACGACGCTCTTTGCGTATTATGGAATCAATCCCGAGATATTATTTTACATGATGGCGCTAGTTGGTCTTTATTTGACTTATATGACGTTTAGAAGATATGTCGTTGCCACCTTTTGGGCGGTTATAGAGATATTCTCTAGCGCTCGTCACGTCTATAAATACGTTGGGCTGGAGAACGTTCCAAACGATGGCGCCGTTTTGCTTTTAGGCAATCATGTGAGTTGGTTGGACTGGATAATCGTGCAACTTCCAATAAAAAGACGAATCAACTTCATGATGGACAAAGAGATATACAACTGGAAAGCGTTTCATGCTTTTTTTAAAAAAGGCGAGAGCATTCCCATTTCACCAAAAGCTTCAAAAGACGCGTTTAAAGAAGCTCACGAAAGGCTGATGAAAGGAAAAATCGTAGGACTTTTTCCCGAGGGAGAGATAAGCAAAGATGGAAAGCTTGGCAAGTTTCATCGTGGCTACGAACTCATAGAAACCGACTATGACGGGGTAATCGTTCCTTATTTTATAGAAGGCGTTTTTGGGAGCGTTTTTTCTAAGTACAAACCAAAAAATGGCAAACTATTTTTCAAAAGAAGAGTTATAACCGTTTATTATGGCGCGCCCATATCTAAAAATACAAAAGCGGACGAGTTGAGGGACGTAATAGAAAAACTAAAGGACGAGAATGAAGCAAAATCTAAATAAACCAAAACATTCACTCTGGAAAAATGGCGGCTACGCCCTAGAAGGTTTGTTGGACATAACTAAAAACGAAACCTCGTTCAAGTGGCAGATATTTATGTTGATAGTCCTCGGTTTAGTTGCATGGAATCTCCCTATAACTTTTGCGCAATCGAGTATACTTTTTATTTCCATCTTCATTCCCATTTTAGCGGAAGTCGCTAACAGCGCGATAGAAAGAGTGGTGGATTTGGTGACAAGCGATTATCACGTTTTAGCCAAACAAGCCAAAGACGTTGGCGCGACCTTGGTGATACTCAGCCTTGTGGTCATGTCTCTAATTTGGATAGCGGTTTTGATTGTGGCCTTTGAGTTGCTATAAAGTTTTCTATTGAAACTTTTTATTGGACTCATTTGACTTTTTGACTGTGATTTACTCCATAAATCAGCCACAATATATGTAGCTGCTGATACAATTTTGGGTCCATTCCATCTAGCCTACGCTCGGTCATCCGATGGAGCGAATAGCGCTTATCTTTACTTAGGAGAAAAATTTTGAAAAAAACAACTTTAATAATTGGTGCGGGCGGCGTTAGCCGCGTTGTTGTACACAAATGCGTCATGAACGCGGACGTGTTTGGTAAAATAGTTTTAGCGAGTAGAACTCTTAGTAAATGCGATGAGATTAAAAGCGAGCTCCCTGACGCAGACATAGAAACGGCTGCGCTGAACGCTGACAACACGGCGGAGATCGTCGCTCTCATAAAAAGAGTAAACGCCGACATCGTGATAAACGTGGCTCTTCCTTACCAAGATTTAACGATTATGGACGCTTGCGTTGAGACGAAAACTCCGTACTTGGATACAGCGAATTATGAACACCCCGACGAAGCGAAGTTTGAGTACAAGCTTCAATGGGAACGAGACGAAAAGTTTAAAGAAGCTGGAATTATGGGGCTTTTAGGAAGCGGTTTTGATCCAGGCGCCACAAACATGTTTTGCGCTTACGCTCAAAAACATTATTTTGACGAGATTCACACGATCGACATACTTGATTGCAACGCGGGCGACCATGGTTACGCTTTTGCCACAAACTTCAATCCAGAGATAAATCTTCGTGAAGTCTCCGCAAAAGGGCGTTATTGGGAAAATGGCGAGTGGATAGAGACCGAGCCTATGGAAATTATGCAAGTTTGGGATTATCCCGAAGTTGGACCAAAAGACTCTTATCTACTTTATCATGAGGAGATGGAGTCTTTGGTAAAACATATAAAAGGACTAAAGAGAATTAGATTTTTTATGACGTTTGGACAGAGCTACCTAAAACACATGGAAGTTTTACAAAACGTTGGAATGCTTGGCATAAAAGAGATAGAGCATAAAGGCATGAAAATCGTTCCTATTGAATTTTTGAAAACTCTACTTCCAGATCCCGCTTCACTTGGTCCTAGAACAAAAGGAAAAACAAACATCGGCATCGTCGCCGAGGGTTTGAAAGATGGAGTGAAGAAAAAAATTTACATCTATCAAGTAAAAGACCATGAAGATTGTTACGCCGAGACAAACTCTCAAGGAGTCTCCTATACGACCGGCGTTCCCGCTATGATAGGCGCTAAACTTATGTTGCAAGGCGTTTGGAGTGGACAGGGAGTGTTCAATATGGAACAACTCGATCCAGATCCTTTTATGAAAGAGATGAATGAACAAGGTTTGCCATGGCAAATAAAAGAGTTAGACGCATAGTGAGAATATAACAAATTTTTTTATTGGAATTTTTAAATGACATATGAGAGTATGATAAAAAATATAGACGATATGCCGCCCTTATCGGATATAGCGAGAGTAATGCAAAGTCTTTACGCTTCTGGCGTTGAGAATGTGGACGTAAAAAAATTAACGCGTATGATAGAATCCGACGTAATGTTGACCGCCAACGTTTTGAAGATGATAAATTCGCCATATTATGGCTTTAAAAACAGAATTTCATCAGTTTCTCAAGCCGTCGCGTTATTTGGCATTCAAAAGATTTACGCGCTGGTGATAAATTTCGCCATGAGCAAGCAGCTAAAGGCAAACACCGCGATATATGGTTTTAACAACGCTCAATTTAATGAAA
>CALDOC010000573.1 GCA_937914675.1 uncultured Sulfurimonas sp. | reverse complement strand
ACGTCGCTCTTGTCTATGCCCATGCCAAACGCTATGGTCGCCACCATTATGTTCACGTTGTCGTTTACGAATATTTTGAAATTTTGCTCTCGTACGTGTTGGGGCAAACCCGCATGATAAGGAAGCGATTTGTATCCGTTGACGTTTAAAAAAGCGCTCAACTCTTCCGTTTTTTTGCGAGAACTTACGTAGATGATTCCGCTCTCGTTTTTATGCCTAGAGAGAAAACCCGTAAGTTGCGAATGTCCATTGCCCACTCTTCTTTGCGCGGATATAAAGATGTTCTTGCGAAATATTTTCCCCTTTAAAAGCAGAGGATTCTCTAGTCGCAACTCTCTTATGACGTCGCTTGTCACGTTGTCCGTGGAAGTGGCGGTAAACGCCGCTATGGCGGTGTTTGGAAAGTTGGCTTTTAAGTTGCCCAAGGCTCTGTAGTCTTCACGAAACTCATGACCCCATTGGCTAATGCAATGCGCTTCGTCAATTACAAAAAAGTTGATGTTTAACGAGCGCAAGACGTTTAAAGTCGAGCCATTGTTCAATCGCTCCGGAGAGAGGTATAAAAACTTAACCTCCCCTCTTTGAGCGCGCCTTATAATCTCTCCCACGTCGTCATGCGTCTGTGCCGAGGAAATCATCTCCGCGCTGATTTTTTGCGCTTTGAGCGCTGAAACTTGGTCTTGCATAAGCGCTATGAGAGGAGAAACCACAATCGTTATTCCCCCCATCATAAGGGTTG
Organism: uncultured Sulfurimonas sp.; assembly: GCA_937914675.1. Taxonomy (GTDB): domain Bacteria; phylum Campylobacterota; class Campylobacteria; order Campylobacterales; family Sulfurimonadaceae; genus Sulfurimonas. The sequence continues at coordinate 3,486 of CALDOC010000573.1, read as the reverse complement.
GAAGCTGAAAAACGAGACTTTTTCCGCCACCGGTTGGAAGTATCATGAGCAGGTCGCGATTTGCCAGTATGGCGTCAACGCCCTCTTCTTGAAGAACTCTAAAGTTATTGTGTCCAAAACTATCTTTTAATACTTGATTTTTGATTTATGAGTCCTAATAACTTGTGTTGATGGCGTCGACTTCATCCCATGACAAGTTAGGTTTTGTTTTGTGGGCTAAAATGTGAGAAACGTACCTCGCGAACATGTCCGTCTCGACGTTCACTTTGGAACCCTGTTTGTAGTTTCTAAAAAGGGTCTCTTTCATAGTGTGAGGAATGATTGTTAGTCTAAAAACGTTGCCGCTTACATCATTAACCGTGAGGCTAACTCCATCTATGGTTATCGAACCTTTGGGAACGATAAAGGGGATGTTTTTTTTATCCACTTCCACGAAGACGTCAAAAGAGTTTCCGCTGTTTTTGATACTTTTAATCGTCCCGACGCAATCAACGTGCCCCTGCACGACATGGCCCTCGAACCTATCTCCCATCATCATCGCGGGTTCAATGTGCACTTCGTTTTTATAGTTCTCCATGGCCAAAACTTTTTGACTTTCGGGAGAAAGTTCAACGCCAAAACCGTCAGAAGTGACTTTCACGACGGTTAAACAAGCGCCGTTAATCGCTATGGAGTCGCCTATCTTCGCTTTGTATTTCGCTTGTAGGCTTAAAGCGGCTCCAGACAAACTTTTTACCGTCGCGATTTCTCTTATGAGTCCCGTAAACATCTTTTCATCCCTTTTTATTTGAATTATATCCAAAATAAGATTCACACTAATTTTAGAGAATAAACAAGCGCTTATTTATCGGGAGATTGTCAGTTGATTTAGAAGAGGGAGTAAGGCACTTAGCCTTACCCTTATTAAAACATATATCCTATGCCAGCTTTAGCTGTGTAGGCTGTACTATTCATATTATCATAGGCATAAGAATAACCATCAAAATTAATATTGTATGTTACTTTTTCCATTATAGAGCCAACCCACCCTATGCCATAAACATATCCTATACTAGTTTCACTAATACCACCAAAATCCATACTACCTGATGACAACGCTCCTTTGACAGTTAACGAACCTACTTCTGTTGAGAGCAAGATAGAAGCCAATCCAATATGAACGCCTAGTTCTTTTATTGCAATCTCACTATTATTAGTTCTGTTAGTAGCAGTAGAGTTAGCGTAGTTTAGACCAGAGAAAGCCGTTACGTCATAAAATCCTAGTCTATAACCGAGGTTAAAACTATACTGATATCTCTCAAGCCTTATATCACTTCCAGTAGTACCACTAGTTTTGCCATCAGCCAACGGAAGCATTGCGTTAGCGCTGAGATAGAATTTTTCCCAACCTATACTATAGCCTAAGTCGGCAACAGCATAATCAAAACTATATTTTCCATTAATAGGAATATCATATGTATAATTACTATATCCCAATCCAGCTTGAACTAATTGTACGGGCTCAGCTAATGAGCTTGTTGTTAATGTCGCTATTGCAACAACTGATAAAATAATTTTTTTCATTTTTTACACCTTTGTTATAATTTAAAAACCAAAAAAAATCTTCTTCTTTGGTTTTTCTTTAATCTCTTCAATTTTCACTTCTTCGTAATTATCTTTTTCTACTACAATTTTTTCAAGCGAAAAATTTAAATTCACATCATTATATAATGATAAATTATGTTGCTGAGACAAATAACCATGTTTTGATATTTTAACTACATAATCACCTTTCAATAGTTTGATACCATCGAAATAAGTATATTCCTTCTCTCCTGAAATCACAATTAATGCGCCTTTTGGAACTGTCGTTATTTTCACCTCGTACTCTTTTTCTTTTATCTTTTCAAGCGAAAAAGTCAAATCTTTTTCATTACTTATAGATACGTCTTGGTTTTTTGTAACATAGCCATCTTTAGACATTACTATTGTATAACTGCCTTGAGCGAGCTTCAACCCATCAAAATATTTATATTCCTTTTTATCCGTGCCCGTGCTTGTTATCAATATGTTTGCGTTACTAGGAACTGTCGTTATCTTTACGTAGTACTCTTCTTCTTTAATTTTTTCAAGTGAAATATCTAAGTTTTTTGTACTATATACAGCAAGATATTGTTTTTTTGTAATGTATCCTTCCTTAGATATTACCACTTTGTAACTACCTCTATTAAGATTTAATCCATCAAAATATTGATATTCATTTTTGTCCGCGCCCGTGCTAATTATTAATATCTTTGCGTCGTTAGGATTTGTTTTTATATTGACAACATATTTATTTAGTTGTATTTTTTCCAAAGTAATGTGAACTTCAACATCTTTAAACATTTCTATTGTCATTATCTGTGAGATATATCCATCTTTTTCTATTTTTATTTGGTAAGTGTCTTTTTTTAATTCTATTCCATGCCTGTAGCTAAGATTAGAATTTAATATTCTTATAGACGCATTTATTGGTTTAACCATAACATTAAGTTTGAATTTAATCTTTTGATTTGTTGTTGGAACAAATATAAAATCACCTTGGGATAGATCATAATCTTTGATCTTACCATATTGTGGTGATTGATTCGAATAGTTTGGTAGAGATTGGCTCATGTACATTCCAAGTTCACTGCCAGTAACATAGCCATCATTATTTAAATCGGCTTTCCCTTCTATTGCATCGATAAACATTGGAGCAAACGTTGAGCGTGATGGCACTTCTTCATTGGCGCTTCCCGCTGTGATAAACTGGCGAATTGGTTTTGCCATACTTTTTTGGATGTATGGCGGCAACTTTGGTAAGGCTCTTGTTTTAAATATAACTCCACTAAAACAAGAATCAAAAAGAAACATGGCATGATTGCTCTCCATCTCTCGAGAAAGAGTAATCAATCTTTGCATATTCATAGCTTTTTTTTGAAAAGCTCTTAAATCAAGTTCTGGATTTGGAGCGTCAGATGGGACTAGATATCCTTTCGTTCCATTATTCGCCGTATATCCATGACCCGAGTAAAAGAAAAAAAGACGATTTGTTTTTTTGTAGCCATAATCATTTACAAATTTATCAAAACTTTCAAAAAGTTCATCACTTTTTGGATTTAGTATCATCCTTGTATGGAAGCCTTGCTTTTTTAATGATTCCTCAATTTTTTGTAATTCACCAGGAATACTTTCTAAATCTGGCCATCCATTTGTATAGTCACTTACTCCAACTAGCAAGGCGTAACTATTTTGATAAGGCATTTCAACAACTTCATTGTGGCTTGTTTTTATTTGTATGCCACGAGAACTAAAGACAGCTGTAATCAATAATAATAGTAATAATAATACCTTCATCCAAGAAGTCTATCCAATATATTGTTAAAAATTAGTTAAATTATACTATCGTTACCTATTTGTCAAGACAACTTTTAAAGATATTTTCGATGATATTTAACAAAGACAATGAAATATCAAAAATAAGAT